>JAEMRB010000160.1 GCA_016463555.1 Chloroflexota bacterium | reverse complement strand
AGTGTCACCGGCTCGCTCGCCTCACGAAGCAGCGTCGCAATCAGATCCACTGCACCTGCTGCGTGCTCAACCCCCGTTGGCTCTGGCAGCTCCGCGCCGTCAAGCCCCGAGTCACCGTGCACATACGGCGCAACCCAGAGTGGTCGCACGAGTGGCACAGCGGCACCGGCGGCAACACGCACCTCGTTGGCGCCAAGCAGGGCTAGGGTGCGGCGCAGGTTCTCGTAGGTCTTCGGCAGCGATGCGTTGCCAGCAACGGCGGTGACGCCGAGCACTTTCAGTTCCGGGCGGGCAAACGCAACAGCGAGCGCCATCGCATCGTCATGGCCGGGATCGCAGTCGATGATGATCGGCAGTGGCTTAGCAAGGGTGCCGAGTGGCGCGCGGCGTGGCGAGGGCGGGAACGGCGTCGAGAGCGGGAGCGGGTTCGGCTTCAGCTCGCTCATGGGAGCTTTGAGTAGATATCTACCATCTCGTCTGCGAATCGCTTGCTGTCGATGGTGAGCCCCACGTCGCAATTCGGCTCGAGCTTGTCGCGCTTGAGGCGGTACGGATTTGCATCGCCGATCGTGCGCCCGCGAGCCGGCCCCTGCGTTGCGTCAACAACAACGTGATACCGCGAGACACCAACGAGGTCTGGAATGGCGAAGTGCAGCACGGCGACGGCATCGTGAATCGCCATCTTCTCGCCCTGCCCCCAGGCGGCGGAGCGGTCAAACGCGAACTTGAGCAGCTCCGCGGCGACCTTCGCCGATGCGCCAGGGAGCGCCGCGAGCCGATCAAGGATCGTTCGGTCGAGGATTGCATGGTGCGTCACATCGAGTCCGATCATCGTGATTGGCAGGCCACTATTGAAGACGATCTCAGCGGCGGTTGGATCGGCGTAGATGTTGAACTCTGCCGACGCAGAGGAGTTCCCCTCGCCTACCGAGCCGCCCATCAGGCAGATGTGCGAGATCTTTGGCGCCAAGTGCGGGTATGAGCGAATCAGCAGGGCAATGTTCGTCAGTGGGCCCACTGGGGCAATCGCCACCGGCTCTGGTGAAGCGGCCAAGATGCGCGCCATCAGCGCGACGGCACCCTCTGGTTCGGCTGTGCGCGGCGCCTTCGGCAGCTTGGTGTTGCCAAGGCCTCCCTCGCCATGGACCTCGGTGGCGCGCTCCAGAGGCCCTGCCAGTGGCCCAACCGCACCTTCGGCGACCGGCACGTCATCTGCGCCGTAGAGGTGAAGCAGTCGCAAGGCGTTCTCGGTGCAGTGGTGCACATCGGCGTTGCCGCCCACGCTTGTCACCGCAAGCAGGTTGATCTCAGGCCGCACAACGGCACATGCAATCGCTAACGCGTCATCCAGCCCTGGATCGCTATCGATGATGAGTGGCAGCGGCTTGGCGACGGTGCCGAACGGTGCCGTTCGAGGAGTGAGCTTCGCCTGATGGAAGGTCGGCCAGCCGAGCACCGACGGGTTGCTCACAGGGCCAGCGCCCTATCCCTGGTCGTACGGACGACCAGCAGAGGCTGGTGCGCGCACTCGACCGATAAGACCAGCCACAACGATGATCGTGACGATGTATGGCATTGAGAGCAGGATCTGCGGCGGGATCAAAACACCAAGCCCCGACAAGAGCGTCGTTGCCGCACTCGTCATAC
>JAEMRB010000059.1:2278-6516 GCA_016463555.1 Chloroflexota bacterium | reverse complement strand
GAGCGCTGGGCGGCGCTGCTCGCCGGCCAGATCAACATTCGCGAAGTGATGGCCTTCCCGAAGACGCAGTCGGGGAGCGACCTGATGCTCGAAGCGCCATCTGAGCCAGACGCGAAGCAGTGGGCCGAACTCGGCCTCTCGGTGCGCCCAGTTAAGAGCTAGCGCTCCTCGGCCTGGGCGCCGCGCCGCTCCCAAGGGTCAACGGCGTTGGTATCTGCTGGTGGCGCCTCGTAGGCCAGCGCATCACGTCCATCGGATGAGCGCACAGCGCCCTCGTCTCCGCACTCCAAAAGAGCCTCTGTCGCCCCGGAGTTCTCAATGGGCGTCAGGCGAATCGGGCCACTCTCACCATCTCGCGCAGCGACCAGTACCTGCTCGCCCTGTCGGCCATGCCCCGAAATCAGCGCCGTAATCGTCTCCGGATCAACGCCCGCATGGCTCAGCGGCAGGGTGATCACGGCCGTCGTTCCTGCGACCTCGCCGAGCGCATCAGCGGCAACCGCGGCGAACTCAGCCGAGGGGGTGGCACGGCTCAAGGTAGGCGCAACTTCGCCCGTCGTAAGGCCCGAAATAAGGATCGGATGTGCGCCGCCAGACCAGGCGGCCTCAACCAGTCGCGAGAGCTCTGGGCGGGCGACCCCAGGGGCTGCCGGA
The DNA here is from genome assembly GCA_016463555.1 of Chloroflexota bacterium. GTDB lineage: Bacteria > Chloroflexota > Limnocylindria > Limnocylindrales > Limnocylindraceae > Limnocylindrus. The sequence continues at coordinate 5,862 of JAEMRB010000059.1, read as the reverse complement.
GGGCCGGAAATAATGATGTGCGCAGCAACGGTCATGCCCAGAAGTATACGGGTCGGCGAAGCGTGCGAGAATCTCTCGATGACCACAGTCAATCCACCCGCAGGTCTCGTCGCGCAAACCGGCATCCGCACGGTCGGTATCGTCGCGCACGTTGACCATGGCAAGACCACCCTGGTCGATAGCCTCCTCCGCCAGAACGGCGCCTTCCGGGCCAATGCAGAGCTCGTCGAGCGCGTCATGGATAGCGGTGACCTTGAGCGCGAGAAGGGGATCACGATCCTCGCCAAGGAGACCGCCATCGACTTCAAGGGGGTTCGCGTCGTTATCGTCGACACCCCAGGGCACGCCGACTTCGGCGGAGAGGTGGAGCGAAGCCTCCTCGCCGTAGACGCCGTCCTCCTCTTGGTTGATGCCTCCGAGGGGCCACTCCCACAGACGCGCTACGTCCTCTCGAAGGCACTGGCACGATCGCTCCCCGTCATCCTCGTCATCAACAAGATCGACCGCCCCGATGCGCGCATCAAGGAGGTGATCGACGAGGTCTACGAGCTCTTCTTGGATCTCGGTGCGAACGAGCAGCAGATCGACTTCCCAATCGTCTATACGAATGCCCGTGCCGGTACCGCCACGCGTGACATGGAGCAGCCTGGCACCGACCTGATCCCACTCCTCGATTGCGTTCTCGTCACCGCCCCCGCACCAATGCACGAGCCAGGTCACCCACTGCAGGTGCTGATCACCAACCTCGCCGCCAACGACTTCGTCGGCCGTATCGCTGTTGGTCGCATTCGCAACGGCATTGTCCGCAAGGGCGCAAAGATCACGATCATTCGTGAGGGGAGCGCCGTCAGCGGCACCGTCACCAGCCTCACCCTGCCGCAGGGGATCGAGCGCGTCGAAGTTGCTGAGGCCGGCCCTGGCGAAATCGTTGGCATTGCCGGGCTCGCCGACGTTGAGATTGGTGAGACGATCACCGACCCAGCTGATCCGCGCCCACTTGAGCGACTCCACGTTGATCCGCCAACGCTGCAGATGACCTTCGGCGTCAATACGAGCCCGATCGGTGGCAAGGACGGAAAGTTCCTCACCTCACGACAGCTGAAGGCCCGACTGGAGAAGGAGGTGCTCGGCAATCCTGCGATTGAGGTCAGCCCTACCGACTCAGGCGAAGCATTCCAGGTGCGCGGCCGCGGCGAGCTTCAGCTCGCGATCCTCGTTGAGCAGATGCGTCGCGAAGGATTTGAGGTCGAGGTCTCACGACCGGAGGTGCTGCTTCATCGAACCGAGAACGGCATTGAGGAGCCATTTGAGCAGCTCACGATCGACGTGCCAGTCGACTTCGTTGGTGTGATCACCGGCATCATGGCTGAGCGTCGTGCGCGCATGGAGAACATTTCGCACGGTGCGGACAGTCGCGCCCGCGTCGACTTCTTGATTCCAACGCGCGGCCTGATCGGCGTTCGCGGTCGCATCCTCACCGAGACGCGCGGCACCGCACTGATCCATCAGCTCTCCGCCGGCTACAAGCCGTGGGTCGGCGAGATCCCACATCGCACGAACGGCTGCCTCATCTCCGACCGCACAGGTATGACCACCGGCTATGCGCTCTACGGCATTCAGGAGCGCGGCGAACTCTTCGTCAATGAGGGCGAGCAGACCTATGAGGGGCAGATCATTGGCGAGAGCGCGAAGCCTGGCGATATGGATGTGAACGCCGTCCGCGAGAAGAAGCTCACCAACATGCGCACGCACTCACACGACGAGGCGATTCGCTTGACCCCGCCGCGCCGCATGGCGCTGGAGAACGCCCTCGAGTTTATCGGCCCTGACGAGCTCATTGAGGTGACCCCTTCAGCGCTGCGCCTGCGCAAGCGCCTGTTGAACGAGAACGACCGACGCCGTGACGCGGGCCGCCGCGCCGAGATGCGGGAGTCTCAGTAGCCTTCGTCTGATGACGCCAACCCGACTCTTCCTGGATCACGCGGCGGGATCGCCGACGCTCCCAGAGGTTGTCGACTTAATGGCGGATCTGCAGCGCACCGGCATCGGCAATCCAAACGGCGGCCACACCGAGGCTCGACGGGCACGTGCGATTCTTGATGACGCGCGGGCCAGCCTCGCCGAAGATTTCAGCGTGGAGCCACGGCAGATCACCTTCACGGCGACCGCCTCTGAGGCGCTCGCCCTCGGCCTGCACTCCGCCTTGACGCCGACCCTCACCCTCGTCACGACGGCGGGGGAGCACCGCGGATCCCGCGCCCTGGCGGCGCAGCATGCTGCCGCGGGCGGCGCTGTGGAGCTGCTCGCCCTCGACGCGCACGGTGTGATGCAGGCTGCAGCGCTTCGCGCTGATCACCCTGGAGCCGTGGGGCTCTTCGCACTCGCCTCAGGCGAGGTCGGCACGATCCAGCCGTGGGCGACGTTTGCCACCGCTTGGCGCACATCCGGCGGCGGCGCACTCGTGGTTGACGCGGTGCAGGCGGCATACCACCACGAACTGAACGCCCAAGCGACCGGAGCCGCGCATCTTGTTGTGGGCTCCGCCAAGGTCGGTGGACCGTTCGGCATCGCCGCGTTGATTAGTGCGGCAGATGCCAAGGTGCGACCACTCATCGTTGGCGGCGGCCAGGAGCGTGGCCGTCGTGGCGGCACAGAGGCGGTCGTCCTTGCCGCCGGATTCGCCGCCGCGTATCGCGCGCACCGTCTCCACTCTGCACAGACACGCCAGCACCTCACCACCATCACAACCGCCTTCGATGATGCCCTCGGCTCACTCACTTCACTCGGGTTGGTGTCGACCGGCGCACCGTTCACCAGCGACACACGCCTCGCTGGACATCGCTCCTATGCGGCGGACTGGGCGCTCGGCGATGACCTCGTTGCGGCGCTTGACCATGCAGGGATCGCCGCCTCAACGGGTTCGGCATGCATCAGTGGATCACGCGAGCCCTCTGAGGCACTCCGCGCGATGGGGCACAGCGAAGGTGAATCCCGTGGTGGCCTCCGCCTCACCTTTGGGCGCACATCAACAGTGGAGGAGGCGCGTCACGCCGCAACGGTCGTGCGCTCCGTACTAGAGCGCGTGCGCACTGCGGTGCCAGCATGACGCTGACAACGACACCGCTCGGTGCTCTCCCGATCGGCTGGCAGGCGGCACCAGAGGCAACCGCGCCAGAGCGTGTTCTCGTTGCGCTCTCAGGTGGCGTTGACTCATCGGTCGCTGCGGCACTCTTGGTTGAGGCCGGCCATGAAGTGGTGGGCGTGTGGATGCGACTGCATAGCGCCGCCGACCAGCGCGACGGTCATCGCAAGAGCTGCTGCACCCTCGATGCCGCCGATGATGCGCGTCGCGTTGCCGATCATCTCGGCATCCCATTCCACATTCAAAACCTAGAACAAGAGTTCGCCGATGCCGTCTTGGAGCCATTTGTGGCGGCGTATCAGAGCGGCGAGACACCGAGCCCCTGTGTTGGCTGCAACACGGCGGTGAAGTTCGGCGCGCTCGTTGGTAAGGGGAGTGCCCTCTTCGGCTGCGATGCCGTTGCCACCGGACACTACGCACGTCGCGCCGTCTCTGATGATGG
>JAEMRB010000059.1:0-2178 GCA_016463555.1 Chloroflexota bacterium | reverse complement strand
GAGCGCCTGCTGGGCGGGCTCTACCCCGTGGGCGGCACGGCGTGGCCAGCCCCGCTCATTGGTGCGCTCCTCGGCGAGCGGTTCACCGCGCGGATTGCGACCGATTGGGAGCGAGGGCAGCGACCCTAAGGCGGCGATCCCCTCGGGTACACTCCGAGCGTGGAACGCGATCCTCGAATCCCAACGCAGAGCGCCGCCGACCTTCGGACTCGGTTCGTGGCGTTCTTTGAGGCGCGCGGACATACCCAGGTGCCGAGCGCCTCGCTCGTCCCCGCTGGCGACGCCACCCTCCTCTTCACGAACTCAGGGATGGTGCAGTTCAAAGAGCTCTTCAGTGGCGCCGAGACCCGTTCGTATCGCCGCGCCGTCGACTACCAACGCTGCCTTCGTGTTGCCGGGAAGCACAATGACTTTGAGGAGGTTGGCCGAACGCCACGACACCACACCCTCTTTGAGATGCTCGGCTCCTGGTCGTTCGGGGACTACTTCAAGCGCGATGCGATCCTCTGGGCCTGGGAGTTCCTCACCGTCGAGGTCGGGATTCCTGCGGATCGTCTCGCCGTTACGGTCTACAGCGATGACGATGAGTCGGCCGACATCTGGCTGAAGGAGGTTGGCGTTCCCGCCGGTCGACTCGCGCGCTGGGGCGACGTCGACAAGGGGAACGATGCGAACTTCTGGCGCATGGCGGAGACGGGCCCATGCGGCCCCTGCTCCGAGATCCACTTCGACCGTGGCGCAGATCTCTCGTGCGGCGCCGACTGTCTCCCAGATCACTCCGAGCACTGCCCGCGTTGGCTTGAGGTGTGGAATCTCGTCTTCATGCAGTACGAGCAGCACCCTGATGGCCGACGTACCGAACTCCCATTCAAGAGCGTCGATACCGGCATGGGCCTGGAGCGCCTCGCCAGCGTCTCGCAGCAGGTGCTCTCCAACTACGACACCGACCTCTTCCTGCCGATCCATGCCGCAATGCGCAAGATCACGAAGCACTCCATGGCCGAGTTTGACGCGCAGCGCTTCAGCTATCAGGTGATTGCCGATCACTCGCGCGCCGTGACCTTCTTGCTCGCCGACGGCGTGCGACCGGGGAATGAGGGGCGTAGCTACGTTTTGCGCCGCATCATCCGCCGCGCGGTACGTCACGCACGACTCCTCGGCATCACCAAACCGTTCCTTGGCGCTATCGCTCGTGAAGTGGTCGCGATCATGGGCAGCTCCTACCCATACCTGCGCGATGGAGAGACGGCGATCCTTGAAGGGATCGAGCGCGAAGAGGCGCAGTTCGCACGGACGCTCGATGCCGGTTCGAGCCTGCTCGGCGATGCGCTCGCCGAACTCGGCGCAGGGGAGAGCGTCGTTGGCCGTCGCGCCGATGATCTGCCAGCCGCAAGTCCAACGCTCGGTGGCGAGATTGCCTTCAAGTTGCATGACACGTACGGCTTCCCGATTGATCTCACCGTTGAACTCGCCGCTGAGCGCGGCGTCGCCGTTGACCGCGCCGGTTTCGAGAGCGCCCTTGCCGAGCAGCGTGAACGCAGCCGCGGCGGCAAGAAGGCCGCCCTTGCGGAGATCGCCGTGACGACCGCGCTCTATGAAGAGATCCTGCGACGCCTGGGTGAGACCGAGTTCGTCGGCTACGAACAGCTTGAGGTTGAGAGCACAATCTTGGCTCTCCTTCGCGACGGCGCCGAGGTCCCTACGCTAGCGGCGGGCGAGGATGGTCAACTCGTTGTTGGGCGCACCCCATTCTATTCCGAGCGCGGCGGGCAGGTTGGCGATGCGGGGCAGATCCTCGATGCCCGCGGGAAGCTCCTCGCTGAGGTCAGCGATACGCAGCGCCCAGTTGGCGCACTCACCGTGCATACGATTCGCGCCGCTACACCCCTTAAAGTGGGTGACACCGTCGCCATGCGCGTTGATCCGGTGCGTCGCGCCGCCACGATGCGCAACCACACGGCGACACACGTCCTACACCGGGCAATCCGCATTGTTGCCGGGGCAGACGCGAAGCAGCGCGGCTCGCTCGTGCACCCCGACTACCTGCGCTTCGACTATCCCCTTGAGCGCTCACTCACACGAGATGAACGCGATCAGACCGAGGCCGAGGTTCGCCGTGCCATTCGCGAAGATATGGCGGTCGTCGTTGCACAGATGAGCATGGGCGAGGCGGTCAAG
>JAEMRB010000159.1 GCA_016463555.1 Chloroflexota bacterium | reverse complement strand
GTGACGTGGCCCGATGGTGGCCTCATCGACGAAACCGGAAGCGTGCTGGAGACGGCGGGCGACTTCCTCGCCTGGCTACTGCGTGTGACCGAGCAAGAGGTCGACCACGGGCGCGTCAACGCCGCGCGTGAGGCCCTCCGCGCCTTCCGGGTAGGGACGTACCTAGACGAGTCTGTGACCGTGGCCGACTACATCCGAGACGCCATCCTCGACGTCGTACCCGTATCGCTGGCCGTCGGGCCGCGGGGCGTCTACCCGTATGTCTGGCGCTACGACGCCACGGCAGAGGACGCCGTCGCCCACCTCGACGTGACCGAGGCGCCCGACATCGAGCGCGAGGGCGTAGTGACCTACGAGGACGGTGACCGCTTAGTCAACACGTTGCAGCTCCTGTACGCGTGGAACCCGCAGACGGAGAGCTATGGCGCGGAGATCTGGGCAGTGGGCGACCCTGCATCGCGCCCGAGGGGGTTGCGCTTCGCAGGCTTCGCGAGCCTCACGCGTAGCTATTGGTCCGACCCTGTCCTCGCGCGGTCGGCAGCTCGCTACGGCATCAAGCGTGAGACGCTGGAGACTGCCGTCGTCGCCGACACGCTGACGGCAGAGCACGTCCTCGCGTGGCGCTCGAGGCGATGGGCCCTCCCCTCTCGCGTGGTGGAGTACGACTGCGCCCAACGATGGGGCTGGATCGAGCCAGGGGACCTCGTGACGGTGACGGACCCGGAGCTCGCATGGTCCGAGCGTCTGTGCCTGGTGCAGTCGAGGACGTGGGCCGATGACGGTAGCGTGCGATATGCTCTCCGCGTCATGGAGGGCTAGCGATGGCAACGGCGACGCATACTCAGCTCGGGGCACGTACCCGTCTCACGGTCACGGGTAGCGTGACGAGCTACGCCGCGGGGACGCGGCTCCCCATCGAGACGACGGGCACCACGTCGCTGGTACAGGTCGTCCGCGTCAAGCTGAAGCGCACCGCAGGCACCGCTGCAAGCTTCACGCCGCGCATCTACTCGACGGCAGCCGGGGCTATCGGCACCGTGGCGCAACAGTTCGCTGGGAGCTCCACTGTCGTCGCGGACCTCTTCGACGTGGTGGCGAGCGGCGTGCTCTTCGACACCGACGCCGCGGGCAAGCTCTACCTAGAGCCCGGCCCTAACGCTGGGGCCGACAACGCCTTCGACTACGAAGTCGTCATCGAGGTGCTGTGATGGCTGGGACGCAGACGTTCCCGACTGTCCCCTCGACGGGCGGCGCGTCCGGCAGTGCGGCGACATTCAGCGGCCTGTTTGGCGACGGCACCGATGGCGACTTCACCGTCGTCGCCGGGACGCCCCTCCTCCTGTCGCGAGAGCGTCACTACAACAACCTGACCGTTCAGGCGACGGCGATCGTCAAGCCTCAGGGATTCAAGCTCCTGGTCGCCAACACGTTGACGAACTCCGGGTTCGTTAACGACAACGGCAACGACGCGGGCGGGACAAGCGGCGGCGGCGGACTGGCGGCGCGACAGTTCCTAAACGCTCAATCGGGCGGCGGCGTTAACGGACGGTCCTCGACGGGCGTCGGGAACAACGGGATCGCCGCGACATCGAACTCCTACACCAACGTCGGCACGCTCCCCACGGGCGGGAATGGCGGCGCAGCGAATGCCCAGG
>JAEMRB010000058.1 GCA_016463555.1 Chloroflexota bacterium | reverse complement strand
ACCGTCCACTGCCACCCGAGCAGGTTGGCGGCCCTTGATCCGTCGATGAGCGCTTGGTGCATGCGCTCCTGTCCCGACAGCCAGCCAACCCCATTTCGAACGGTCCAGTGGGATGCCAGCCACATGCGCGTCTGATTGACGAGCCATCCATCTTCTTCAAGCTCCGAGACAACTTCGTCGATGCAGCGCATCTCCCGATTCCAGCCATCTCCTTCGCTCCGCCAGTTCGCCGCAAAGCGGAGGTTCTCGAAGAGGCGCTCGCCGATGCGGGCGTAGAGGTGACGGGCGTATTCTTGCCACCAGAGCTCATCGCGGAACTTCTCGCGATCCTTCGCCGGTGCGTTCTGCACGGCGTCATAGACCTGGCGCAGCGTGATCATGTTGTGACGAATGTACGGAGAGAGCACACTCGCGCCTCGATTCGCTCGCGGAAGCACTTGCGAGCGGCGGTCGGCATACCCCCTGATATCGAGCTGCTGGAGCGCCCTGTCGGCCGCCTGTTGCCCGCCGTGAATTGAACTGAGCCCAGGGGCCCCTGAATAGAGACCCTCAAAGTGTTCGGCAAGTAGCTTGAGGGGATCCTCGGTCGCATCGATCTTCTTCAGACCGAGCGGGGTCACCATGGGATTACCTGGCGCTCCTCCCACAGCACTCCGGTCAACTTCTCTTGGTCGGAAGGGCTCTCCGCGTTGAACGGCCGAGTTGCCAACCAGATCGCAGTATCTGCCCCCTCTTCGGCAGAGAGCGGTGCGCTTGGCCCGCCCATATCGGTCCGGGAGTGATTGGGACAGACAGCGTCGATCAGGAAGCCGCGCTTGCCATGCAGCGTTTCATGCGCAAGATTGCGCACGAGCGCATTGACCCCCGCCTTGCTCACACGGTATGGGGCTAACCCCCCTGCGGTGCCCGGTCCAGACATGCGACCAAGACACGCCGAGAAGACAACCACCCGCCCCTGGCGCGCCTCAGCCATTGGCTTCGCAAGAATATTGAGTGCGCAAAAGACAGAATCCAAATTGATCGAGAGCACTCGGCGCCATTCGGTGGTGTTGGTGGCGAAGGTTTTGGAAGACTTTTCACTCATCACCCCGTGCGCAAGGATCAGAACGTCGGGGGCACCGCGCGTGGCAAGGATCGCAGTGAATGCTCGCTCGGTAGCCTGGAGATCCGCGAGGTCCACACTCTGGTACTCACAACCTAGGCTTTGGGCAGCTGCGGCCAGGCGCGGTTCATCCTTTGCGAGCAGCAACACCGTTTGGCCGTTCGCCCGCAGGGCCTTGGCGCACTCGAAACCAAGTCCTCGAGAGCCCCCCGTGATCAGGGTGTATCCCATGGCGGAGAACCTCCTTGCTTTGACTCGGCTGTCACGTGCACCTGCGGCAGAGACGACAGTTTGCCGACCAAACTTGCGCCAATTAGTAACTCGAGAAATCCTAGCAGGGGGTGCTAGATCAGCCGATCTCGCTCTAGCGGCAGCCTTCGCAGCCTCAGGGCATTCAGCACCACCGTCACGCTCGATCCGCCCATGGCGGCGGCGGCGAGCGCTGGGTCGAGGCCAATGCCAAATGTTGGGAGCAAGAGGCCGGCGGCGAGTGGGACGAGGAAGATGTTGTAGCCGAAGGCCCAGCCAAGGTTCTGCTTGATGATGCGCGTCGTGGCGCGCGCAAGGTCGACGAGGAGTGGCACGCCGCGCGGGTCGGCGCCGCTCAACGTTGCAGCTGAGGCGTCAATGGCGATCTCGGTGCCGCCACCCATGGAGATGCCCACGTCGGCAGCGGCGAGTGCTGGCGCATCGTTCACACCATCCCCCACCATCGCCACAGGTCCGCTGCTGCTGCGTCGAATCTCGGTGATTGCCTCGCCCTTGCCGCCAGGGAGAATGCCGCCACGGGCGCGCTCTGGTGGAATGTTGAGGTCGCGCGCAATGGCGTTCACCACCTCTTGCCGGTCACCACTAATGATCCACGACTCAATGCCGCGCGCGGTGAGTGCGCGAATCGCTGCGGCGCTCTCTGGGCGAACGGTGTCGGCGAGGCTGAGCGCGCCGGCTGACTCGCCGTTCATTGAGATGAAGAGTGGTGTTCGCCCTGCGGCCGCCTCTGCTGTTGCCCAACTGGTGAGCTCGGCGTTGGTGGTGCTGGTGAATGCCTCGGTGCCAATGCGCACCGTTGCGCCATTGATGCTGGCGCTCACGCCGTGCCCTGCGTGCATGGTGAAGTCGGTGGCCGTTGCTGTGACCGTGCCAGCGGCGCGCACGATCGCGCGGGCGAGTGGGTGCTCTGATGGGCTCTCGACGGCGGCGGCGATCTGCAGAAGTCGATCGGTGTCGCCCGCGAGCGGGCCGGTGCCGAGGGCGAGGCGGCCAACAAGGTCGTGCTGGCCGAGGGTGAGGGTGCCGGTCTTATCCCAGACCACGGCGCGGAGCTTCCCCGCCGCCTCGAGGATGGCTGCATCGCGCACGAGGATCCCCGCCTCGGCACCACGACCAGTACCAGCGATCACGGCGGTGGGGGTGGCGAGGCCCATAGCGCAAGGGCAGGCGACCACGAGCACGGCGATGGCGGTGGCCACGGCGCGCACCAGGCGCGGCTCCGCCCCGAGCAGGTACCAGCCAACGAAGGTCGCCACGGCGATCAGCAGAATGGCCGGCACGAATATCTCTGAGATGCGGTCGGCGAGACGGGCAATGGCGGGCTTTGATCCCTGCGCGCGCTCGACCATGGCAACGATGCGCGCCAGCGTGGTGTTCGCACCGACCTGTGTGGCGCGCATCACGATTGCGGCGTCGGTAAGGAGCGTGCCGGCGGCGAGTCGGCTCCCCGGACCGCGTTCCACTGGGAGTGACTCACCGGTGATTGCCGACTCATCTACTGCGGCGCGCCCACTCACGATGATGCCATCGACTGGGATGCGCCCACCAGGGCGAATGCGCAGCAGGTCACCGGCAATGATCTTGTTGACCGCAATCGTTGTCGACGTTGGTGCGTCGGCGGTGGCGAGCAGTTCTGCCTCTCTTGGCTGCAGCGCTAAGATCCCGCGCACGGCGCTGGTCGTCTGCTCTTTGGCGCGCGCCTCCATCCAGCGACCGAGCGCGACAAAGCCGAGAATCAGTGCCGCGGCATCCCACGTTGCGTGCGCCGGAATACCGACGCGCATCAGCTGGGAATGGAAGAGGGTGATGACTACCGACCAACCCCACGCGGCGGTGGTGCCAAGGCTGACGAGTGTCTCCATGGTGAGGGAGCCATGACGAAGTGCGCGCAGTGCACGCGAGTGGAAGCGCCAGCCAACGGCGAACTGAATGATGGTGGAGGGAACGATCAGGATCCAGTTGATGCGCTCCATGCTGATGAAGAACCACGGCTGCAACATCAGTGCCATCGCGGCGAAACCGAAGATCGTTGCAATTACACCGTCGCGCAGAAGTCCCCGCGTCTCTTTGGTGCGCGCGGCAACCAGCTCGGCATCGAGTGCGGCGCGCGCCTCCTGTGCGTCGGCGTCGCCTTCACGTCCAGCGAGAGCGAGTGCGGCGGCGGGCACCTCGTATCCTGCGGCGCTAATCACGGCGGCAAGGTCGGCAACGCCCGTCGCCTCTGGTGCGTACTGAATGGTGGCCATTGAGGTGGCGAGGTTTACGCTCGCGCCGCTCACGCCGTCGGCCTTCTTCAGGAATCGCTCCACGCGGTTCACGCACGAGGCGCAGGTCATGCCGGTGACGGGGAGGGCAATCTCCGCCACGGGGGTGGTTGGCGCCGCAGGAACAGGCTCAGTCGACATACTCAGGGGGAGTATACGCTTCATTTGATTGGTAAGTGCCTGCGGCTAGGCTGCGCGCATGCAGATTTACTCGTGGTCAAGCCCCTGGGGAGCGCTTCCGGTGGCCGTGGAGAACGGCCGTATCTACGCCATCGCCCTCGACCCTCGCGCGCCATTTGCGCCTGCTGCCACGACGGCGGTTGGCCGCCGAGCTCCAGGGCCGATCACCAGTGCACGTGAGGTGAACCGCATCCTGAACGCCGCGCTACGTGGGCAGCTCAGTGCGCGTGAGCGGCTTGCCGCAACCGACCTTTCGTGGGCAACCGAGTTTGAGCAGCGCGTCTTGCGCGCACTCGCCGGAGTGCGCTTCGGCAGAACAGTGACCTACGGTGAACTTGCAGCGGCGAGTGGGTCACCGCGTGCCGCACGTGCCGTTGGTGGTGCGCTCGGCAAGAACCGCGTGCCTGTGCTGATCCCCTGCCATCGCGTGTTGGCATCGGCAGGCATCGGCGGATTCGGCGGTAGCGCAGTGAGCAGCTGGCGTCCTGGGGCAACGGATCCGATTGCCTTCAAGCGCGCACTGCTGCGCGGCGAAGGGGTCGACGCTTAGGCGTGCAGCGTGAGGCTGTGGAAGCCAAGCACCACGCGTGCGCGCGGTGAGTCGGCAAAGATCAGCGCAATCTCACCTTCGCGTACGAGGCTCTCGATGATGCGCGCCTCGCGCTCGGGGAGACCGATCCACGCTGGACCTTCGGGTGTCTCAATGCGCGTGGTGATCTCTTCGTCACCAGGGAGACCGTAGGTTCGTCGCAAGTCATGCAGCGGCACATACGGTCGCGCCTTGGCGATGCGGCGCACCTGCGCCGGTGTCGCCTGACGAATCTGCTGCTGTGCGCTAGCGACTGGACCGTCGGTCATCCGGCCACCACATAGAGATCACGCTTCGTGTGATTTAGCGCATCCACTGCGCTGTCGCCACAAAGGACGATGTCTTCGATGCGGGCGCCGTTCACCCCCTCAATGTAGATGCCAGGCTCAATGGAGAAGGCGTGGCCTGGGACGAGCTTCGTGGTGTTCCCCGCGACGATGTACGGATCCTCGTGCTCCTCGAGCCCGATTCCGTGCCCAGTGCGGTGGAAGAAGCGAGCCCCCTCCCCTGCCGCGTCGATCACGGCACGGGCGGCGGCATCCACCGATTCGCAGCTCACCCCTGGGCGAACATGATCCATCGCCGCCTGGTGGGAGCGCTTTAAGATCTCGTAGCGGCGCAAGAAATCGTCGGTTGGTGGGACCGCGCCGTTGGGGCCGGTCACCCAGATAGTGCGTGTGGTGTCGGAGCCGTAGCCGCCAAAGACGCCACCAATGTCGAGCACGATCGCATCGCCCGCGCTGATCACGCGCGACGAGGCCTCGTGATGTGGTGAGGCAGAGTTCGGGCCGGAGCCAACAATGGCAAACGATGAGACCTCATGCCCAGCACCGGTGAGTCGCTCGCGCACTTCGCGTGCCACATCGTTCTCGGTGCGACCAAGCAGTTTGCCGCTCGTGATCGCCATGACGACGGTGTCTACAGCGCGACCTGCGCCGCGGAGCAGAGACGCCTCTTCGGCTGACTTGACCATGCGCAACTTACCGATCACATGCGACGCCAGCTGCGTCTGCGTAATGGAGCCGTGGGTACGCAGTGCCGCCTCAATGCGAATCAAGAAGGTTGACCAGAGTCGATCGGAGACTGCCACGCCGCGCGCGGCAGCGCCTGGTCGGCCGCCAGCCTTCACTGCGGCTGCAACAAGGGCAAACGGATCATCAGTCTCGCCAAAGGGGACGCGGGCCACATGACCGCCGCGCATCGCGGGGGCGTCACCAGCCATGCCTGTTTCGAGTCGCGGCACGATGAGTGTTGGTGCACCGTTCGCTGGGATCACCAGCATGGTGAGTCGCTCGAGGGCCGGCGCGGCGTAGCCGGTGAGATAGCGCATGTCGGCGCCGAAGCCGAGCAGGACCGCGTCGAGGCCGGCGTCGTTCACCGCGTCGCGCGCGGCGGAGAGTCGCGCAGCGTAGGCGGCGGGGCCGATGAGCTTCGCCTCGAGGGCGTGTCCGGCGCCAAGCCCTGGGGTGGCGGCGGCGTAGGCGGCGTCAATCTCGGCGGTTCGGTTGCTCATGCACCCTCCTCAGTAGCTGTCGCTGGGCTCGTCGCCGGCGGCACCGGCAGATCGAGTAGCCCTGCGAGGATCGCATGCCCGCGCTCAAAGAGGGCGCGGTACGGCATGGCGCGCACCGCCCCTGCGGCGATCAGGCTCGCCCGCCCCTCAGGATCGTCGTGCTGGACCAGGGCGAGGACCCGTGCTCCGGTCGCCGACACGGCGCGAACCGCCGCCTCGGCGTCGTAGGCGCGGGCGGTGGCGTCGATTGTCACCAGGTCGGTGGGGGTGGCGGGGTGCGTGGCGAGGATCGCAAGGAGGGGTGCTGGCGTCGTAAATCGCTGGACAGCAGCGCCGAGGGTGCGCCCCTGTCCTTCGAGTCGAGTCGACCAGATCAGATCGTCGGCCAGCACCAAGAGGCGCGGCGCGGTCACTCGACCGTCCAGGTCTCCCCTGAGGCGAGGAGCTTCTGTAGGTCGACGGGGCCCTTCGCGGCGCGCGCCGCCTTCGCTCCATCGATCTGCTCCACAAGGAGCTGGTCGTGTGTTGGGCGTGGCACGCGACGGAAGACGCCGACTGGCACGGGGAAGTCTGGCCACCACATGCGGCTCAGGATCTGCGTGCGCGTGGCGTCAGGGTCAGTCTCGTCGTGCACCCAGAGGTCGGCAACGCTCACGCCGTTCTCGCCGATCGTCAC
>JAEMRB010000158.1 GCA_016463555.1 Chloroflexota bacterium | reverse complement strand
TTCTAGGCGCTGTTGCTCGCGGAGAATACGAATGGCGACGGGGGCTCCCTGTGCTGGTTCCTGCATAGGGAGATTCTAGGCTCCGCAGGTAAACGCCAGATGAGCGCGCACGAACGAGGCGCTTGGGGGTGCCGGCTAGACGCCACCGAGCCGGTAGCCAACCCCACGAACCGACTCAGGAAGCGGGCCACCAGCCTCCTCAAGCTTGCTGCGTAGGCGTGCGACGTGTGGCTTCAGGAGGAGTGGATCTGGAGCGGCCTTATTCGGCCAAGCGGCGACGAGGAGTCGCCGCTGCGGCACGACGCGACCCTTGACGGAGGCGAGGGCCTCCAAGATGTTGAACTCAGTCTTGGTGAGGGCGAGGAGCTTTGATCCGACGTGGACCTCATGTCGACTGATGTCGATGCGCAGACCGGCAGCACCAACGATCGTGCGGTCGCGAGCAGAACCGTCGGCCGGCTCACCACCGCGTCGCAGGGCGGCGCGTACGCGGGCAAGAAGCTCCTGGCGGCCGAACGGCTTGGTCACGTAGTCGTCGGCGCCAGCGTCCAGGGCATCGACCTTCGCGGTCTCATCCGCTTCGCCGGTCAGCACGATGATTGGCGTGGCGCTGCGGGTGCGAATCTCGTGAATGACGTTCAGCCCGTCGCGGCCGGGCATTGCGAGGTCGAGAAGCACCAGTGCCGGCTTCGTGGCATCGAACTTCTCGACCGCCTCGACGCCGTTATAGGCGGTGTGCACCAGGTAGTCGCCGGCGGTCAGCAGGGCTGAGATCGCACCAACGAGCGCCGGGTCGTCATCGACCACCAAGATCGAGAGGGGCTTGGGTGGCGTTGCTTTGTTCATGTGGCAAGTATGCCGTGAGGTGCGGTGGCGAGTGGCAGCGTGAGAAGGAATCGGCTTCCTCCGAATCCGTTCGGCTCGATCTTGATCTCGCCCCCCATCGCCCCCATCAGGCGACGTGCCGCATAGAGGCCGATCCCTGAGCCGCTTGTGGAGGGGCGCTGTGTGCGGCGAACGAAGGCCTCAAAGATCTCCTCCCAATCTTCGCGCGGGATCCCCACCCCATCGTCGGTGAGATAGAGCTCAGCTTGACCGTCGCGTGCCCAGCAGCCAATGGAGACCGGTTCACCCACGGGGGCGTACTTCGCCTCGTTCTCAAGGAGGTGTCCGAGCACCTGGCGAAAGCGACTCTCATCGGCGAGCACGATGATTGCCGACTCTGGCTCCTCCCAACGAAGGGAGTGATTGCGCAGGAGTGGCGCCATCTCCCGAATCACCGCACCGGTGATCTCACCGAGGTTCATCGGCGCGCATTGAAGTGGAAGGCTAGAGCCGGGTCGGGCGGCTGTGAGGATGGAATCAATCTGCAGATTGAGGCGACCAACCTGCTGCATTGCCGCCTCACGCCAGGCGGCGAGGTCGGCCGGCTTCGCGGGAGATGCGCCAGATGCTGCATCGGAGAGCAGCTCAACGTACGCGCTCAGCACAGCTAGCGGTGTGCGCAGTTCGTGGGTGACGAGTGAGAGGAGTTCGGCGCGTGCGGTGTCGATGAGGGCGATCTCATCGTCGCGACGCGACATTTACGACCTCGAGGCGTCGCGCTCCGCGAGCCAGCGCTCCGCGTCAAGTGCGGCGCGACAGCCATCGCCTGCGGCGGTGACCGCCTGACGGT
>JAEMRB010000157.1 GCA_016463555.1 Chloroflexota bacterium | reverse complement strand
CGCTCGCGGTGACGGGGCGCTCCGGCTTATGTCCACCCTTTGCTGGAGGCTCAGCGGCGGGCGCACCATCAGAGGCCCACGCCTCGGCGAGCAGCGCTTCTGCCGCAGCGTTGATGAGGGCCATCTCGCGCGTCGCCTCCGCGGCGCTCTGCGGGTCATCCATGAATCGATCTGGGTGATGCTCGCGGGCGAGCCCTCGACGTGCGGCGCGAATCTCATCGGCGCTGGCGCCGAGCGGGACGCCGAGGACCTCGTGTGGCGTGCGGCGCCGCGTCATCGAGAGGCATCCTCGTCGGCCGCACTGACCGCTGCAGAGACGAGTGCATCTTCGGCCAACATCGTGTCTGCGCCATCGCCCTCAAGGCGGGCACTTTCGGGGGCCGGAGCACCAAGTGCGACGTAATCGACCACTGCGGCATCTAAGCCAACGTCGACACCAGCGCGCTCGGAGAGGATCCACTTGTGTTCTAGCGCATCACAGTAGGCCTGCAGTGCGTCGCGGCCCGGAGCCAGGTGCGGGCGCAGGCGAACGAGTGTCGGCTCCAGTACCTCGGCGCGCCATCGCGCCGCCACGAGTCCAGCGGCGAGTTGTGCGCCGCCCTGCACTTGCAGCCAGACCCCGTACTCATGAAGATCATTGAGCAGGAGTTGCGCCTGACCCTCGAGCGCGTCGACGCCGGTGAGGCGCAGGAGCTGCTCGGCGTGGAAGCGGCGCGAAGCGATCGCCAGCGAGACGCGCATCCCCTCGCCGCTCGTCACATCGAGGCTCAACTCTTCGACAGCGAAGCCGAGCGCGTTCAGGTCGCGAATGCGGGTGGCCACGGCACGGCGATCGTTGGCACTGGCAACGAAGGGGCGGTGCAGTTGCGCCCAGAGCGCTGTGTAGCGATCGCGCAGCGCGGCTGAGGCGCGCACCGCCGCATCGGTCTCTACCTCGCTGCCACCCAGGGCGGCGGCGGCATCGGCGAGTCCGAAGGCAACGTTCTCGACCAGGATGTCGAGATCGTGCTGACGCTGCCCATCACTGAGCTGCTCGTGATACTCGGCCGTCTCGGCGTCAACGAGGTAGGCCTGCAGTCGGTTCCCGTCGCGCTTCAACAGTGCGTTCGCGAGCGAGCCGTCGCCCCACCAGACGCCGTGCCGGTGAAGGTCAACGAGCAGAACGGCAAGGGCGTCGAGAAGTCGACCCGAAAATTGGCCCGAGGTTGCAGCACCCGGGGTGCTGAGCAGTCGTCGGTACTGAATGCTGCCACGCAGGTAGTCGGTGATGATGAAGCCCTCGCCGTCGCCGCGGTCAACGGCGCCGACGGGCGTAACGGCCGGCATCCCCGCCGACTCAAGACGGCGCAGGATCGCAAACTCGCGCTCGACGAGTGGCGTCGGGAGCTCCTTGACGGCCAACAGACGACCGGCCACGCGCACGAAGCGCACGAGGTGACGCGACGGCCCGACTTCGAGCGGCACCAACTCCACCTCGGGGCTGGCCCAGTCGCGTAACGGCTTTGCCCACGGCAGCGCGATCAGCGCCGGCTCAGGGCTGCGTAGCGTGACGTGTGGGGCGGCTACAGGCATAGAGACCAAGTGTAGCCCCCTCCCCTACGATGAGGGGAGAACGAAGGAGGCTCCATGCGCAATCTACTGAAGGCAGTTGAGATCTCGCGACCCCTGCTCTGGCTGAACACGTCGATGCCACTGCTCTGGGG
>JAEMRB010000156.1 GCA_016463555.1 Chloroflexota bacterium | reverse complement strand
TCAAAATCGGTCGACTGAAAGGTCATGTGGGTTCGACTCCCACCTTCGGTACCAAAGCCACCGCCCCGCTACGATAGGGGGGCCGAAGTGGCGAAATGGCAGACGCATCCGACTTAAAATCGGCCGGTCGATGAGATCATGCGGGTTCGAGTCCCGCCTTCGGCACCAACCACATCGCAGGGAGGCAACATGAGCGAGAAGGCATTCACCCCGCGCGCCGATCGCCCTACCCTCATGCGCGAACACGGCGCCGCCCGCGCAAAGCGCGCCGCCGCAGCTGCAGGCTCAGCTGAATGGCGTACCGCCGCTGCGGAGGTCGCAGCAATTGAGGTAGAACTTGCGAAGTTTGAGGCGCTGCGCGTTCCGCCAGCCCGAGTTGCGCGACCTGAGGCGAAGGGGAAGTAGCGTCCCGTCGGCTTAGCGGCCGAGGATCGCCCCAACAACCAGCCCAACAAGGAGCGCCCCCATTGCGGGCCGCGATGCGAGGAAGGCCGCGCCAACATGCCAGAGCGGCCAGAGCGGATAGCCCGCGGGCGGTGCGGCTGGACGCGGCGCAGCGACAATCTTCAGTGCCGGTAGCGCAGAGATCGCACCGAGCCCGGCAAGCGGCGCCACGAACCACGGGAAGATTCCGACTGCAGGGATCGCAAAGATCGCGATCCCCAGATAGCCAGCAGAGATCAGCACCGTTGTGAATACACGCGCACGGCGCTCACCGATGCGAACGACGAAGGTCTTCACGCCGCGTGAGCCGTCCGCCTCGATCTTGTCGAGATGCTTGCCGAAGAGCACGGCGGTGACGAAGAGTGCCCACGGCAGCGTGGCGATCAACGCGATCGCATCAACGGAGCCAGTTGCTGCGAGGTAGGTTCCCCCACCCATGAGTGGACCCCAAACGATGAAGGCGGAGAGCTCACCGAGACCGCGTCGCTTGAAGCGCAGTGGTGGATCGGTGTAGCCCCACGAGAGGATCAGGCCGGCGATCGCAAATGCGCCGATGAGTGGTTCGTTTCGAACAACCATGGTGAAACCACCGAGGATTGCGGCCAGGGCGGTCAGCACGCCGATCGCAACAAGTAGCGTGCGGCTCGACATGGCACCTGAGGCGATCGGGTGGGGCGAGTAGTCGGCGCGCGGGTAGCCGGGTCGATCGAGACCGTCGTGATAGTCGCGCCAGTCATTCGCCAGGTTGTTTGCCGCGTGGGCCAGGTTCGCGCCGAGGAAGGCGGCAAAGCCGAGGAGGATGCCGCTGACGGCGCTTCCACCGAACGAGACATCACTGATCTTGCCGCTCCACCAGGCGAAGAGGAGGCCCTGCCCCGCGCCGAGAATCGTCAGCGGAAGCACTGAGGCGCGCGTGAGCAGCAGTGCTCGCGCGACGACCGACATCGTGCGCCAATCAACGCCCTCTGGGGCGGACTGTCGCAGGAGGACGGAGGCGTAATCTTTGCTGCTCATACCCCTATTCTCCCCTCTTCTTCATAAACCTGCAGGGCTGGATATTCCTCAGATTGCGGGGGAGATCAGCTCCAATTCGATCCCATCGCCGCCCACGCGGTCGCGCAGGATCGCGGGAAGGCCCGCATCCCATGCGACACCGTTGCGCTGCTCCATCGGCAAGAGCTGGGCGCCACCCCCCTGCGGGATGTGCACCACCACAGGGGTCGCCCCTGGGCGGGCACGGAGCTCCCCCTTCACGATCTCCATGG
>JAEMRB010000155.1 GCA_016463555.1 Chloroflexota bacterium | reverse complement strand
AAGTCGCCCCTCGAGCCGCGCCACTGCGTCGGTAAAGAGCGCTTCGCGATCAATCGGTCGACCCGTGGCGATCTCCAAACTCGTCGCCGTTGCCGAGAGGGCAGGGTCAAGTTTCGAAACATCGCCGCGCACATTCAAGCCCAGGCCAACAATCAGCCAGGCGTCGTCACTGCCCGCATCGCCCGCCTCAGCCAAGACGCCACCCACCTTGCGGAAGCTCTGCGTCACGCCCCCCTCAATATTGCGAATAACTAAATCATTCGGCCACTTCAGGCCAATGGTGCCGATCTGCATTCCTGCCGCATCTTCGATCGCATCGGCAACGGCGAGCGAGAGCTCGGCGGCAACGCGCCACCAGCGATCTGCGTCAGCGGGAAGTGACGAACCAGCGCCGGCGCGCATCGCGAGACTCATCAACAGACCCGTACCTGGCGCGTCGAGCCAGGTGCGTCCGCGACGACCGCGACCGGCGCTCTGCGTCTCGGCGCGAATCAGCAGCGGCGTATCGGCGGCAACGAGGCCGGCCACAAGTCGCTCGCGTGCAACGTCGTTGGTCGAAGCAACCTCGGTGAGTCGCTCAACCGCGATGCGCGTCAGAGCAGCTACTCCGCGTCGACTGCGTCGGGCGTTGCCAGATCAAACGTGTCGTGCAGCGCCTGCAGCGCGCGAGAAGCGTCAGACTCGCTAACGATGCAGGTGATGCGAATCTCCGAGGTGGAGATCATCTGAATGTTGATCTTCGCGTCGGCGAGTGTGCCGAACATGCGCGCGGCGTAGCCTGGCGCATTCTGAATGCCCGCACCAACGATCGAGACCTTCGCCACGTTCTCATCGATCTCGAGTGCACGCGCGCCGATCTCGGCGCGAATCTTCTCGAGTACAGGGCGTGCGGCAGCAAGGTCGACGCGTGAGGTGGTGAACGAGAGGTCGGTGGTGCCATCGTGCGAGACGTTCTGCACGATCATGTCGACGTTGATGTTCGCCGCCGAGAGCGGCTCAAACACCGCGCGCGCGATGCCGGGCTTGTCGGGCACGGCAACCATGGTCACCTTCGCCACCTTCGTATCGGCCGCCAGGCCGCGAACCTTATTGCGCTTCTCCACCTGCGTATCCTCCTTGATCACCGTTCCTGGGTGCTCCTCAAATGAGCTGAGCACCTCGATTGCCACGTTATTGACCCAGCCGAGCTCCACGGCGCGGGTCTGCATCACCTGGGCCCCCTGATTGGCGAGCTCCAGCATCTCCTCGTACCCGACCACCGAGAGCTGGCGGGCGGCGGGCACGGCGCGGGGGTCAGCGGTGTACACCCCCCGAACGTCGGTGAAGATCTGGCAGCGATCGGCCCCCAGGGCTGCAGCCAGGGCGACCGCCGAGGTGTCGGAGCCGCCACGCCCGAGGGTCGTGGTCTCTGAGCCGTCGCTGACACCCTGGAAGCCAGCAACGATCACGACCCGGCCAGCGTCGAGCTCGGCCCGCACGCGCTTAGGCTCAATGCCCGCGATGCGCCCCTTGCCGTAGGTGCCGTCGGCGCTGATCCCCGCCTGGGCGCCGCTCAGCGACACAGCGTCGGTGCCGCGCGCAATGAGCGCCATTGCAAGCAGCGCTGCCGACTGAATCTCACCAGTGGCGAGCAGCGCATCTTGTTCGCGCGCGCTTGGTAGTGCACCACCAGTGACGGACGACGCCAACGCCAATAAGTCGTCGGTGGTGT
>JAEMRB010000154.1 GCA_016463555.1 Chloroflexota bacterium | reverse complement strand
AAGCGCCGCTATGACCTCATTCCAAATCTTGTTGATGCAGTCAAGGGGCAGATGGGCTTCGAGAAGGGCGTTCTCGAGAGCGTCACGAAGGCGCGCGCCGCTGCCGTGAACGCCGGTGAATCTGGCGACACTGCGGCGCAGGCCAAGGCCGAGAACATGCTGACCAGTTCGCTGCGCACCCTCTTCGCCAATGTCGAGGCATACCCAACCCTGAAGTCGAATGAGAATGTGATTCAGTTGCAGGAGCAGCTCACATCAACCGAGAATCAGATTGGGTTCAGCCGACAGCATTACAACGCATCCGTGCTCTCATACAACAATGCCGTGCAGACCTTCCCAGGCCTGCTCTTTGCGAGCGCGTTTGGATTCATCAAGCGTGAGTTCTTCGACGCCCCTGATTCCGAGGAGGCCGTTCCGAAGGTCAACCTCTCCTAGTCCGCACCGGTCGACGCGATGGCAACCTTCTATGACCTTGCGGCGGAGAATCGACGAAAGTCGCTCCTCCTCGTCCTGATCGTGGTGGCGATCCTCGCCGCCTTCGGTGCGAGCGCAGGGATCGCCCTTAGCGGCAGCGTTGACGGTGGCATCCCCTTTGCCCTCGGCGCGTTCGTCCTCGGGTTCTTCCTCACACTCGGCGCATATTTCAGCGGCGACAAGGCGGTACTTGCCGCCGCTGGCGCCAAGGAGCTCGACCCTGCGGCCGGTCGAGAGGAGCGCGAGCTTGACAACATCGTTAACGAGCTCTGTCTCGCTGCGAACATGCCGAAGCCGAAGGTGTACACCATTGAAGACACGGCGCTGAACGCGTTTGCCACGGGGCGCGATCCAGAGCATGCCAGCATCGCCGTAACCGAAGGGCTCATGCGCACCCTCGACCGTGAAGAGATGAGCGGCGTGATCGCCCACGAGCTCTCGCACGTGCGCAATTTTGATATTCGCTACGGGCTACTTGTGGCCGCCCTGGTGGGATCACTCGCGCTGCTGAGTGACCTGGTGATGCGCTGGGCGTTCTGGGGTGGTGGACGTCAGCGTGATAACGATCGCAACGGGGGCGGTGCGATCCAGGTGATCTTTTTCATCCTTACGATCGTGCTCGCCATCCTGGCGCCAATCGCCGCACGGCTGGTGCAGCTCGCCGTCTCACGCCAACGCGAATACCTAGCCGACGCTTCGGGTGTTGAGCTGACGCGCAACCCTGCTGGGCTTGAGCGTGCGTTGGCGAAGTTGGCCGGCGACAAGGAGGTCCTTGAGGTTGCGACGAAGGCCACGGCGCACATGTACATCATCAATCCGGTGAAGCACTTTGAAGAGCGATCGGCCGGATTCTTGGCCACACACCCACCACTCGTTGATCGGATCAATCGCCTGCGTGCCCTGCGCCGAGCCAAGCCGGTAGAGGCGGTCAGCGAGGCCTAATCACGGCACTCGCGAACCCACGCCTCAAACTCCGCGGGGTAGACATCCTGATATCGCGGCCCCGGGTCGTCGTTCCACCGGGAGATCACGCCGTAGCGCTGATCGCAGTCGGCAAGATCAACGGCGGTCAGCAGGAGGGCGAGCAGAAGGCCAAGCGCCACGCCACCGATGAGGAGCCCAGCCCACACCCCTTGACGCTCGCCGTAGCCCTGCATGCCGCCTCCTTGCTATTGTGTGTCTCGTGCGGGAGTAGCTCAGTTGGTAGAGCACTTGCCTTCCAAGCAAGATGTCGCGAGTT
>JAEMRB010000057.1 GCA_016463555.1 Chloroflexota bacterium | reverse complement strand
CTTCCTGCGCCGTCGCGTGCACTCAGCACACCCTCACCCGATGGCATGAACGCCGCCGCCGCGCGCATCGTTGCGGAGGTGCGTCGCCATCCTGGCGCCGTGACGATCATCGGCTGCGCGCCAGCCACCAACATTGCCGCCGCCTTTCGGCTCGACCCTGAGCTACCGACGCTCTTGCACGACGTTGTGTTGATGACTGGTGCGATATCGACGCCAGGGAACACTGGTGCGCGCAGTGAGTGGAACGCCTGGTGCGACCCCGAGGCGCTCGACGAGGTGATTCGTGCCTGTGCGGCAGCGGGGCGACCGGCGCTGATCCTGCCACTGGATGCCACTGAGTCGGCGCTCATTCGGCCACCGCACTGGGCGGCACTCGTTGCCGCAGCTGGCCGTGCTGGCGCTCAGCGTGGCGACGCCACCCTCAACCCGGTGCTACGCCTGATCGACGAGGCGCTGCGCTTCTACGACGAGTTCCATCTGCAGTACGACAAGATCGAGGGGTCGCACATTCACGACGCCTTCACCGTTGCAGTGGCACTTGACCCAACCTTGGCGACCATCGTCAGTGCGCCGAGCGCCGTTGAGACGCGTGAGGGGGTCACGCAGGGCGACCTTCTCGTGGATGTGCGGGGCCGTACCAATACCCCGGCGAACAGCCGCGTCGCCATTGCCGGCGACGGCGAGGCCTTCCTTCAGCGCTTTGCGGAGCGGGTCGGGCGCTTCTCTGCGCGCTGAGCTCCCAGCAGGATCGGGAGCACCATAAGGAGCGACAGCGGGATCAAGATCAGACGGGCCTCGGAGGCTCCGAAGGCATCGATCGCAATGCCGCCCATTGCAGAGCCTGCTGAAATTCCAAAGACCACACCTCCGCCGATGAGGGCGAACGCGCCGCTTCGTGCCGCCCCGCCAGCGCGCTCTGCGATCACCGCGTTCTGCTGAATAAACATCGGGGCGATGCCGAATCCGGCAATTGTGGTGACGATCAGATACGGAAGGTAGCCGCTAACAAGGGCGGTCGGAATAGTCGCGAGCGCGAAAATGATTGCCGCAACAGCGAAGCGCCGCTCCGCCGACCAGCGCCAATCAGCTTTAGAGCCGATCAGGATCGCGCCCACCAGACTCGCCCCAGAGTTGAGGCCGAGCGCAAGAGCGATACCGGCGGCGGCGCCGACCGCTGCGCAGTATGCGAGGAGGAGCACTTGGCTTGCGCCGAGAATCGCACCAATCGCCGCTGCACTGAGCATGAGCAGCCCGTTTGCGCGTATCTCACCGCGCATTCCTGCCGCATCACGCTCATGCAGCGCTGGCTCCCACGATCGCTGGGAGATCACCATGATCGTCCCGATCACGAAGAAAAGCGCCGCCGCTGCAACGGGCCCCCAAACAAATCCTTGCACGATGAGAAGTGAGGCAAGTGGCGGCCCGATTAAAAAGTTCGCCTCATCATTCACCGACTCTAGCGCCATCGCGCGAATGCGAAGCGGCGCAGTGTGTACAACAGAGGTCCAGCGAGCGCGAATGATGGAGCCCATTCCTGGAGTGGCTGCGCCAAAGAGCGCCGACGCGGCAATGAGAAGCAGTGCGTTTGGGGATAAGATCGCGACCGCCGAGATCAGCACAGCGCCGGCCACCATCACGGCAGAGGCGCGTAAGAGCATCGGTCGGTGTCCACGCTCATCTGCAGCGCGACCAATCAACGTTGCACCAACAGCGTTCGCGATAGAGAAGGCACCCGCAGCTGCGCCACCAACAGCATACGATCCGAACGGACCGCTTCCAATCGCAATCAGGCCAATCGGCACCATTGAGACTGGTGACCGCGCTATGAGTCCGCCAATGGTTGTGACTACAGCACCAGGTCGCGACAACACATCGGCAAAGGGAAGCGTGCGCGACTGAGCGCTACTACGAGATCGAACCACGGCTAATACATGATCGTGCGCGTTAGATGGTGCGGATAGTGCGTCGCGTGATAGGTCTTCCAGAGTCGGTAGTCGACCTCTGGAATCAGCAGCTGCTTATCTGCTGGTCGCCGAGCGTTGACCTCGTCGGTGAGAAGCGCCGTTGCATAGATGCTGTGCGCGCGAATCTCAATCTCTTCAAGTGAATCGCGCGGGATCATCTCGCCAGCCATGATGCGCTTCTCGAGCGACGCCTCGTACTCAAAGATCCCCATGGTGCGCATTGCGACTGGCACGATGTAGTCGGCAAACGCCGTGCACATCTCTGGATCCTTCAACACGGTGCGACCGAGTGGAGCGAGTCCGCGATGGAGTCCCCAGAGCCCGAGCTGCGACAGCTTCTGAATCTGGATCTTGTGCCCCTTCCAGTCGCTCACATCATCAAAGCGTGGGAACTCGGTAACGAGTCGTTCGAGCAGTCCGTCGCCACCCGAATAGAGGGCGGGTGCACAGGAGGCGACCCAGCGGTGCCACTTGCCGTCGTACCTCTCGGTGAGGGCGGCGCCAACCGTATTGAGTGCCACGACTCGCTCATCGAGCATCGGCATCTCGTTGTCGCCACGGAAGAGCTCCTCAAGGTCGCGGCGAGTGACCCCTGCAGCCCACTGGCCGGTGAGGATCGGCTGCCCCGCCAGGATCGCCTTATGCAGGCAGGCGAACATCGCCTCGCTGTCGGAGTAGCGGACCCCGTTATAGGTGACCTCGAACTTCTTAGAGGTGGCGAAGTCGGTAAAGGCGAAGTTCAGGATGGTGATGAGCATCGTGAGGTCGATGTTCTTGTCGGGGTCGGGGCCAATGTCGAAAGGGCCCTTCGCCGCTGGGGCGGTGGAGCGGAAGTCGGGGAACTCCTCGGCGGCCATCCACGTGGCCACCCGCCGGACCTCCCCCTCGTTCGTTGTAACAAACCCAGAGCCCTCAATCACCGGGGTGAGGGAGCTCAGAATCGGGTTCGACCACCACTTCCCACGCACGGATGCCTCCTCGTTATGGGCCCTTGGCCCGTGATCCCGTAGGGGGAGACCATACCCCGAAGCCACCTCACACCGGCCCTAGGGGCTGGTGCGCCTGACGCATCAGGGGCTTGACAGAAGGTTAAGGGAGCATAACCTCCGCCCAACGGCGGGTTGCCGTTTGGTTGTAAGGCCGAGGGTGGCGTTGTCACCCAAGGCGAAACAGGTCGGCTCTCTCAGTGGGGACCGACGAAAGGGAGGAACAGAGATGTCAGGAGCAGCAGCGGCACGCGCCGCCCAGCGAATCCCGCTCTCGTATGTTGCGGTCCTTGTGCCAGTAATGGCGGCCCTCAACATTGTTGGCGGATTCATCATTGGAATCGTGAAGGTGCCGATCTTCCTCGACATGATCGGGACCATGGTCGTGAGCGTCGCGCTCGGACCATGGTGGGGCGCCCTCACCGGAATCATCACGAATACCGCTGGTTCGTTGGTTAACGGACCCGTCGGCATTCCATTCGCCCTCTGCAACGTCGTTGGCGCCCTCGTTTGGGGCTACGGCATTCGCAGCTTCGGTCTCGGCAAGTCGCTCCCCGGCCTAATCGTCGTCGGTGCAATTTGCGGAATTGCCGTTCAGGCGATGGCCGCTCCAATCATTACGTTCGTCTTCGGTGGTGCCACCGGGCACTCGTCGGATGCGCTCGTCGCAGCCATTAGCGCTGCCGGCTTGGGCACCCTTCAGGCTTCGTTCCTCGGCGGCCTTCCAGGCTCGTTCGCGGACAAGCTCATCGCAACGTTCGTTGGCTTGGCAATTCTTCAGGCGCTTCCGTCCGGCCTCACCGCTGGCGTTGGCCTCCCGAAGACTGACCAGACAGGCGTGCTCAAGTACGTCTTCATCGGTCTTGCCGTTGGTATCGCCTTCTTGCTGATCGCAATTCAGCAAGCCGGCGCTGCAGCTTAAGGAGGATCACCATGGCTAAGGATTCAGGTGGCGCAACCGTCGGGCCTCGAGAGGCCGCAGCGGTTGGCGTTCTCGCAATGGGCGTGTTCATTCTTGTGCTTCCGTTCGCAGTCGGAAGCATCAAGATTGACGCTCCCGATCAGGCATTTCCAACGCTGGCAGCAATGAATGTGCTGGCGGGTCTCTTCACGCTCGGCGCGGGCGTGGCAGTCATTCGCGCGAAAGACTGAGTTAACGCACCGTCGCGCATCGATGCGTGACAGCCGCCCGGTCGCACCGCATAGTGCGATCGGGCGGTTCTCTTGACTACCAGCCCCTACGATGGGCAGATCAGAGAGGGAGGATCCATTGCCTGGAGATGTCGTCGTAAAGATTGAGAACCTGAGCTTCACCTATTCAAGCGGTGAACGACCGGCGCTCAGTAACATCAATCTAGAGATTACGCGCGGCGAGTATCTCGGCATCATGGGCCTGAACGGCGCCGGAAAAACCACCCTCGGCCTATCTATTAACGGCATTGTTCCCCAGAGCACGATGGGCATCTATGAGGGGCAGGTCACTATTGAAGGACTCGACACCTCAACTACACCGGTCCGTGAAATGGCACGTACTGTTGGCATCGTCTTCGATAATCCTGAATTTCAGATGAGCCAGGTCAGCGCAGCCGAAGAGGTTGCGCTTGGGCTTGAAAACCTTGGTGTGCCGAACGAGGAGATGCCACCACGAGTAAGCGCTGCGCTCACTACCGTCGGCCTTGCGGGCTTTGAAGAGCGCTCGCCAATGGGGCTTTCGGGTGGGCAGCAGCAGCGCCTTGCAATTGCTTCGGTGCTTGCGATGCACCCCAAGATCCTCTTTATGGACGAGCCAACCTCCAACCTTGACCCAATCGGGAAAGAGGAGGTTTTTGAACTCGCACGTAAGTTGAACCGCGAAGAGGGTCTTACCGTCATCGTTGCGGAGCACGAATCTGAAGTCTTGGCCGCCTATGCCGATCGCATCGTGGTGCTTCATGAAGGGAAAATCCTCATGATCGGCACGCCAACCGAAGTGTTCTCGCGTGGTGATGAGCTTGCCAAGATCGGCATTCGCGTGCCGCAGGCGACCGACCTGGCAATCGCCCTCTCAAAGTCTGGCGCAAAGGATCTGCCGGTCACGACCGGCGAGGCAATCAAATGGCTGGAGGCCCGCGGATGAGCAGCCCAATGATCAAGGTGACCGACGCGCGCTACGTGTATGCAAACGGCGCTGTGCTCGCACTTGATGGCGTCAGCCTGGAGATTCCCGAGGGGCAGTCGGTCGGCATCGTGGGCCAGAATGGCTCTGGAAAGACCACGCTAACCAAGTTGCTCAACGGGCTACTTAAGCCGATTTCGGGGAGCATTGTGGTTGACGGTAAGGAGACGGCGAAAAATACCGTGCAGCAGATGTCCTCGACCGTCGGTTATGTCTTCCAGAATCCGAATCACCAGCTCTTCGCCACGAACGTTCGCGCCGAACTAGCCTTCGGTCCAACAAATCTGGGGCTGCCGCCCGATGAGGTGGCGCGTCGGGTTGATGAGGCGCTCGTCTTCTTCGACATTAAGCAGTACGCCGAGATGCACCCGTACCGCCTGAGCTTCCCGCTGCGCAAGTTGGTTGGGATCGCCTCGGTCTTTACGATGGGCCCGAAGGTATTCGTGCTCGACGAGCCCACCACCGGCCAAGACCATCAGACCACGAAGGTGATCAATGATCTGATTCGCCGGTTGACTAAGCAGGGCTCAACCGTAGTCTGCGTCTCTCACGACATGCCGCTCCTAGCTGATGTGAGTGAGCGCATGATCGTGATGTGGAACGCCAAGATCATTGCCGACGGCACCGCGCGTGAGGTATTCGGGGATACCGAAGTCATGACCCGCACCCACATTGTGCCGCCACAGATCACGCAGATCTCGTTGCAACTCAAGAGTCGCAAGGGGAAGCCTGTCGCGCTGAGTGTTGATGAGCTCGCCAAAGAGCTCGGCAAGAAGGGAGCCGCCTGATGTACGGACCGAGCGTCTCAGTGAGCCATGTGCGTGGAACTTCGTGGATGCACCGCCTTGATCCAGTAGCAAAATTCGCATGGTTGATCCCTGCGGGCATCTTCTGCTTCACAACGTATCAGCCGTTACCACTCTTTGGGCTGCTACTTTTCGGCTTGGCGGTTTCGGTGAGTTCGAAGACCATCAAGCCACTCCTCACCGTAATGGTCCTATTCACGCCGATCACCGCCTCCATCATCGTGATCCAAGGCTTATCGCCGGTACTCTGTGGCTCAACGTGCACGCAAGAACTGTTCTTTGGCCCGCTTAAGATCTACGGCGAAGGGCTCTCGCATGCGCTCTCGCTCATGCTGCGCGTCGCCTCATTCCAAGTTCTTGCTTTTGCGCTTATTCTTTCAACGCACCCATCAGATCTCTTTGCCTCTCTGGCGCGCATGAAGGTTCCATATCTCATCAACTTCATGATCTCAATGACGCTGCAGCTCGTACCGGTTCTGCAGCGCGAGGTGCAGCTGGTGCTTGCGGCACAACGTTCGCGCGGAATGAAGGGAACAGGCTTCGGATCCATTATTCCTTCGTTCGTGCCAGTTGCGGCTGGCGCAGTTGAGCGAGTGCAGCAACTTGCGATCAGCCTTGAGTCGCGTGCCTTCGGCTCTAAGGGTGTCAAAACGTCCTATCGCCGTGTGCCTAGTGGGCCGTTCGATCTGTTTGTCGCCATTCTCGGGATAGTGGTCATGATGGGCTTAACGATCTATGGCCTGCAGAACTGGGGGCAGTCGGCGTCAACGCCGCTCGTGTTCGCGCCAATCGTTGCCATGTTGATGTTTGCGTTTGGCATCATCGTCTTCTTCGGTGTTTTCGTCGTGGCCATCCGCGCGATGGTTAGCTCGTAGCACCACATGGC
>JAEMRB010000153.1 GCA_016463555.1 Chloroflexota bacterium | reverse complement strand
TCGTCCTCGCCCTGCGGCGATCACTCACTCGCTAGCCCAACCCGATCGCGCTCGGCTATCCTCCCGCCATGGAAAACATCACCCTGAACCGCACCCTGGAGCACATGGCCTGGGCGAACACCCAGATGTTCACGGTGCTTGCAGCACTCCCTGCTGATGCGCTCGCCTACACCTCGCCCGGTTCCGAATGGAGCGTTGGAGCGATTACTCATCACCTGGTGACCGCCGCCGAGAACTACGCCCAGCGACTGCACGGCGAGCCGCGCGCCGAGAAGCGCGAGCTTCCCACCACCGTCGCTGATCTCGCCGCCCTCGCGGCCGCCGTGAAGGTTGCCGACGCCAAACTCCTTGCAGGTGCGCAGCTCCCCGGCGACGAGATCATCACCTGGATCTCGTACGGCGGCGAAGAGATCTCCGTACCCCGCTGGGTGCTCGTCAACCAGGCCGTGCACCACGCCACGGAGCATCGCGCCCAGATCGCTGGCGCACTCGCCGCGAACGGCAACGCCTCGCTCGATCTAGATGCGCTCGACGTCTGGACGTATAACGACGCCCTCTAGTTCACCTTCACTGCGGCGCTAAAGCGCACCGCTCGACCCTCGGCCGAGCTGCCGGTGACCCGCACGCGCAGGTAGCCCGACTTCTCCTCCTAGGATCCCGCCGAATGGGGGTGCATGCCGCACCATAGAGCGGATCCGCAGGGGTGGCTCGCTCCGCTACAATCCCCCTCCGGCGCCGATGTAGCTCAGTGGTAGAGCAGCTGTTTCGTAAACATCGGCAGGCACAGCATTCACCGCTTTTGAGCACAGAAACAGCAGCGCAAGACCCTTTTGCTACCCAACGTACCCAACAGAATTTCCAACGGCGCGATGCATAAGGCACGCCAGTAACCCGCGTTCTCGCGAAAATTTTCAGAACGTTTTTGTGCACGCACTCAAGTCAGATAGGAGTAGAGTCAGTACATGAGCTCGATGAGACGCTTTGCGGGATTAGTTGCGATCATCGGAGGCCTGCTCATCTTGTGGGGCTTTGTATCTTCGAACCCTTTTGAAGACCAGCGGGTAAACACGGTTCGTCTTGTGCTCTTCTGGTCTGGCGGGGCCGCGATTGTGCTTGGCTTTCGGGGGCGACATGTGATGCTTCAATCACGCATTGGGCGCATTGCCACACTCGCTGTGGTGTTCTTCGCACTTTGGAATGTGCTGTGGGTTTTGCTATCTCTTAGTACCGACTCCCCATTCGGTGGCTCATTCGGACTTGCGGGTTTTGTTGCCGGCTTCCTGGGCTGGCTCGCCGCTTCGATCTATGGTGTTGCGCTGGTCGCCAATCACACATCATTCAAAGGGTTCACGCCACTGGAGGCAGGCGTCACGCGGTTGGCCTCAATTGTGCTGGTATTCGCAGGGCTGGTCGCCACCTTCGGTATGGACCGCCTGGGCCTCACGAGATCTGAACCATACGGCGAAACCTTTGTGGCGCTTGGTGCACTGGGTGTCGGTGCGGTCGCTCTGTCGTGGCTGTTGATGGGGATAGCGCTCATCGTGGGGGCGCAGCGGCGCACCGAATAGCCCAGACGGTCCAAGGCCGCGGACCGGAGCCACCTCACAGCGCAATGCCTTGGGGCACCTGATCCTCCGCTACAATCCCCCTCCGGCGCCGATGTAGCTCAGTGGTAGAGCAGCTGTTTCGTAAACAGCAGGTCGTGAGTTCAATCCTCACCATCGGCTCCAGCC
>JAEMRB010000056.1 GCA_016463555.1 Chloroflexota bacterium | reverse complement strand
GCGGATGCCTTGGCACTGGGGTGGGGCTTGCTGCTATTCTGCGCCCAACAGCGCTTGACACTCACGGGCAACTGCTTTGCCCGATCACGAAATCACAAAGGAGGTCCCCCCACCGATGGCTTCCGGGAGCGTTGCTGAGATCAAGAGCCGACTCGCCGTCGCCGACGTTGTCGGCGAGACGGTCGTGCTGCGCAAAGCGGGCGCTGCGTTCAAGGGCCTCTGCCCATTTCACGGCGAGAAGACCCCCTCATTTGTGGTCACGCCTGCCCGTGAAACCTGGAAGTGCTTCGGCTGCGGCAAAGGGGGCGACATCTTCACCTTCGTCATGGAGCGCGACAGCCTGCCGTTCGGCGAGGCGCTCACCCTCCTTGCCGCCAAGGCCGGCGTCACGATCGACGATCGCAGTCGCGCCGAGGATGCGCGCAAGGTGCGCCTCCGCGATGTGCTCGAGGGTGCGGTGAGCTTCTATCACGCCATCCTCACCTCACACGAGCTCGGACGCCCCGCACTCGACTACCTGCACTCGCGCGGATTCACCGATGAGACGATCGAGGCGCAGCGACTCGGCTGGTCACCAGATTCATGGGACGCCTGCTCCAAGGCGCTCGCGGCGAAGCGCGGCGCAACTCCCGCTGAGCTTGCCGCCGTCGGCCTCACCACCGATCGCGATGGCGGCCGTGGCGCTTATGACCGCTTCCGCGCTCGCGTGATCTTTCCGATCCGTGATGCGAATGGGAAGATCACCGGCCTCGGTGGCCGCCTCCTCCCCGAAGACGACAAGCGCGGCGATCGCGGACCGAAGTACCTGAACAGCGCAGCGACGGAACTCTTCGATAAGTCGCGCACCCTCTATCTCATTGATAAGGCGAAGCCGGCGATGCGCAAGAGCGGCACTGCGGTGCTGGTTGAGGGATACACCGACGCACTGATGGCGCATCAGTCTGGCTTCACAAACGTTGTGGCGAGCATGGGAACCGCACTCACCCCTGCGCAGGTCGCCCTCCTCTTGCGCTACGGATCGAAGATTCTCTTGGCGTACGACGTTGACGCTGCTGGAGCGAAGGCGGGCGCCTTTGGAGCCACCGAACTACTGCGCCTCGTCACAGAGCTTGGCAGCGCCGATGGCGGACCGTCGCTCGTCGATGTGGGGATCGTGCGCCTTCCCGATGGCAAAGATCCAGATGAAGTTGTACGTGATCAACCGGAGACGTGGCGCGCCGCGACGGAGCAGCCGATTCCGGTGGTGGAGTACCTCATTGATACTCATGCGCAAGCCCATAACCTGAAAGACCTTGGCGGTCGTAAGCGTGCCATCGACGGCATCAAGCCGATCCTCCGCAGCCTGCGCGACCCAATCGTTCGCGATGGCTACATCTCCGCCGCCGCGCGACGCATCGGCGTGGACGAGAACTCGATTCGCGAGGCGATGATCCAGCGCGGCGCCGAGACAGCTGGCGCAGAGAGCCGCATCTCTGCGGATCGCGTGCGCGCCGCCGATGCAGACGGTGATGTCGACTCCATCCTCGCCGGCGTAACACCTCCTGAGGCTGAACTGCTGCGACTCCTGATTGCGGCGCCAGCCGAGCGGCTCCGCGTGCGTGATGTTCTGGTCGATGAGCTCTTCACGAGCGGGTTGGCACGCTCGCTCTGGCGCGGACTACGTGCGGCACTCGACACCGCGCTGGAGGCGGGAACCACCGTTGATGCGCTTGAGCGCCTACCCGTTACGATTGAGGGCGAAGAGCGCCGCCTGGCCCAGGCACTCTCCGTACGCCTTGGGGCCACCGTTGAGCTCACGCGTATCCGGATCGGTATTGATCAGACCGTCTTGCGGCTGGAGGCTGATCGCCTGGAAGAGGCGATGGCCTGGTCGCGCAGTGAGATTGCCGAGGCGGAGCGAGAGGGCGATGCCGCTCGCGTTCGAACCCTCATGGAGGCTGAACGAGATCTAGGACAAAAGCGGAAGGCGCTCGACCGACGCTTCTTGGCGTCGGGAGTGCTCACAGCGGCAAAGGGGGGGAGCAAGTGAC
Source organism: Chloroflexota bacterium (assembly GCA_016463555.1). Lineage (GTDB taxonomy): Bacteria > Chloroflexota > Limnocylindria > Limnocylindrales > Limnocylindraceae > Limnocylindrus. Next base: position 4,815 of record JAEMRB010000056.1, on the reverse strand, counting down.
GAAGGCGAAGCAGGTAAGCAAGGTGACCGTAGGAACGCCCGTGAAGGCGGCGCCAGTGAAGGCCGCATCAAACAAGGTCGCCCCAAAGGCCGCTGCAAAGCCCGTCACAAAAGTTGCCCCGAAGCCAGCCGCTAAGTCAGCCCCAAAGCCGGTCGTAAAGCTGACGACGAAGGTCGCCGCGAAGCCAACCCCTAAGCCCGCCGTAAAGCCGACGACGAAGATCACCACGAAGGTCGCCGCGAAGCCCGCCGCCAAGCCGGTTGCAAAGCGCGGATCGCTTGCGACGACGAAGCCGGCTGCAAAGCCAGTCACCAAGCCCGCCCCAAAGCCCGCTGCGAAACCGGCAGCAAAGAAGACGGCGCCAGCAAAAGCCGTCGCGAAGAGTGCAACCAAGCCAGCCGCGAAGAGCGCCGCGAAGCCGATCACCAAGGCGAAGCCGATCGTGAAGCCTGCGCCAGCGAAGGGGAAGAAGGCCGCCTCTCTCACAACATCGCCTGCGTCAGCTGCGAAGTCGAAGGGCGAGAAGTCGAAGGTAGAGAAGGCGGCACCAGCCGCGGTGGTTGCCCCCGCAAAGGCGCAGGGGAAACTCGCGAAGGGTAAGGCGGCGTCCGGCCCAGCTGCAAAGCTTGATGGCGTCGCTGAACCTGGCGCGGCCGATCTCGCCGAGATCGAAGTTGATGGCGTCGAGATGCTGAGCCCAGAGGCGGCCGCTGCACTCCTTGTTGCCGAAGTTGCTCCAGAGGCACCGAAGCCTGAAGTCGTCGAGCCAGTTGCGGAGTCGACGGGTGTCGATGATCCGGTGCGCATGTACCTCAAGGAGATTGGTCGCGTCGGCTTGCTCACCGCTGAAGAGGAGGTCGTCCTCGCCAAGATGATTGAGCTCGGCGAGCAGATGGCCGACGAGCCGTGGAAGGCCGTCTACAACCTGCACCAGTGGACCCATCACGAGACGGAGCTCAAGACGCGCAAGAAGAAGGAGTGGTACCGCCTTGATCCGGCGCTCGCCGCCAAGGCGCACGCCACCTATGCCGAAGCAATCGGCGCGTGGGTCAAGGGGCATCACGTGCACGAGTGCAAGGTCACCGGTTTTGATAAGGCCTCGCGCGAAGTGACGGGCGAGACCGCCAAGAAGAATTTGATGATTGCGAAGAGCCTCGTAAAATCGTTCAACGATCCGAACCGACGCAACCTCGCAGCCAAGACGGCGGAGATGATTGACTTCGCCTTCCAGACGGTGGGAACCGGCGACATGGAGAGCCGCGACAACGGCGTGCTCCAGAAGCTCTTCCTCTGGGCCCGCGACGAGATCGCCTGGCCAGCACTCGAGACCTGGATCGTCCAAGGGAAGCACGTCGCCAAGGATGGGAAGGACTGGATCCGCGAGGCGGGTTGGGATCCGGAGAATCCAGCGCTCGGCAAGCTCCGTGGACGTGAAGGCTACGTCGTGCAGCTCGGCTGGCGCGGACGCGAGGAGCTGACCAAGGCGAACCTGCGCCTCGTCGTCTCGATTGCCAAGAAGTATATCGGCCGCGGCATGAGCTTCTTGGACCTGATCCAAGAGGGAAACATCGGTCTCATTCGCGCCGTGGAGAAGTTCGAGTACATCAAGGGCTTCAAGTTCTCGACGTACGCAACCTGGTGGATTCGCCAGGCGATCACGCGAGCGATCGCGGATCAGGCACGAACGATCCGCATCCCGGTGCATATGTATGAGCAGCTGAATCGCCTCACCCGCGTGCAGCGCCAGCTCTTCCAGGAGCTTGGCCGCGAAGCGACGGATGATGAGATCGCCAAGGAGCTCACCAAGGTCACCGAGTCCGAGGTCACCGCGGAGCGCGTTCGCGAGATGCGCAAGGTGAGCCAGGAGCCGGTCTCCCTCGAGACGCCGATCGGCGAAGAGGAGGACAGCCACCTCGGTGACTTCATCGAGGACAAGTCGGCGAAGAAGCCGGACGAGGCGGCCAACAGCCAGCTCCTCTCAGAGCAGATCGTCGCCACGTTGGAGTCGCTCAGCCTCCGCGAGCAGCGGGTGCTCAAGTTGCGCTTCGGCCTGGAGGATGGGCGGCAGCGCACCCTGGAGGAGGTCGGAGCGGAGTTCAACGTGACCCGCGAACGCATCCGCCAGATCGAGGCGAAGGCGCTGCGCAAGCTGCGCCACCCATCGCGAGCCCGCAAGCTGCGCGACTACCTCGACTAGGGGGTTCGTGCGGCGGGGAGGAGCGACGGCCCTCCCTGCTAATATTCCGCTCGCGGCAGCGGCCGCGCTCATTCCGGCGTAGCTCAGTGGTAGAGCGGGCGGCTGTTAACCGCCATGTCGTAGGTTCGAATCCTACCGCCGGAGCCAACCAGGCTGAACTTAATCTTCCTCGCTTCGGCGTGCCCCACCGCAATGGCGCAGCTTCCGCCTAGACCTGTGGCTATGAGCCCTCTTTGTGTAGGATCTCAACAACCTGGCTAGGTTATTGCGACTAGGCGAGAGAGGCAATGGAGTGCTGAGCCCATTTGAAGCGGTGGCCTATCTGCGGAAGCACGCCCCCCTCTTCCGCACCCTTCGGCCCTTTCAGGTAGCTGCGTGCTCCCTCCTCATCGCCGCCTCCCTTGCGGTTGCTTCTGCAAGCGAGGCCTTTGCCGCCCCGAACTTAATCGACTCAGAGGTAACGAGCGACCTTGCAGGTGCATTCCGAAGCGGAGTTGCGCTGGTATCACCGGAGCCGAGACCAAGCGCCGCTGTGACGCCGTCACCAAGTCAAACCGCGTCACCAGATACGAGTCCGAGTCCGGGTACGTCGCCAGGGACATCGCCGCAGCCGTCAGCTACGCCATCGGTAGCGCCGACCGATCAGCCGATGGTGCTCGTGACAGATACTGCCGACGGGACGCGTATTTATACCGACGAACGATCCTCGTCGAGCTTCTTGGCAGCATCGATTCCGTCAATCCAGCAGGCGCTCAGCATCCCAGGCATCTGGTTCAGCGGCCTGCTTGCCGCCATACTGCTCGCGTTCGGAGCCATCCTCTTAGAGGCGCCATTTGAATGGATCAGACGACGCATCAACGACATTTATTCGCGCGTCGTTGCCTACATTCAGCCGAAGGATCGCGGATCTCGACTCTGGAAGATCTTCGGCATCCGAGTCGACGTCTTCCCATTCTTGATCGTCGGCCAGCTTATCGCCGCGTTCAATGCGCCGCTTGACGCTATTGCGCCGATCCGCCAGCTGATCCTTGGCTGCGTGTATGGTGCAATTGCCGCTCTGATCATCCACGCGGTCACGAAGTGGCCAGAGATTCGCTTACAGCGGATTAAGAACAACGACAGTGGCGAGATGCGAGCGCAGTGGTTGAGCCTCGTGCTCGCCCTGAGTGCAGTTGCGATTGCGCAGTCGTTCGGCCTCACCCCCGGACTCATCGTCGGAATTTTCGCGACACGCCACTTCCGGAAGAGCCTTGACGAGAGCGGATCTGCGCGGAGCTCGTGGCACCTCTCGCTGATGCTGATTGCCGCCTCCCTGATCTCGTGGTTCGGGCTGGAGTGGATCGCGCTGCTCATCACTGACCCAGAGGCACCGTTACGCATCATCTCTGACACGGTGCTGGGTACCCTGGTCGTTGCGGGGAGCCAAGGTTTGATCTGGACACTTCTTAACCCGGCCGAAGATGGCTCCAGGGCGCTTCGCCGCCACTCGATCGCTCGGTGGGTTCTGCTCCTCGCCGTAGGGATCACGATGGTTATCGCCATTCTCATGAATGGTGGGGAGTTGCAGGGGATCCTCTCACCAAATGCAACGTTCGAAGAGTTGCGTGGGCTAATCCTGTCTGGTGTGGCGCTCTTCGCGATGCTACTCCTGCTCCACCGATTCACCGCCGCTAGGTCGACGCGAAGGAGAGCCCGCTGACCACATGACCGAAACGTCTGTGGTAGGTTCAAAACCTACCGTTGGAGTCGGCACCGTTGAGAGAGAAAGGTTGGGAGAGAGAAATGACTAGTCGAATCGCACTCCTACTGATTATGGCTGCGTTCACAGCCTCCATCGTTGCCGCGGCGGCCTACCCAGGGAATCGCATGGATTCGGCGAACTGACCCCGATGGTCGCAACCGGACTCAGCGAGAGCCCTCAGGCCTACCGCGCGAAGCTGCTCGAGCAGAGTGACAGCCAGATCGATGCCTGGGCCACCGGCTCGCTGCGCGACATGGCGAAGCGCAAGGGGATCGTCGCCGTCATCCGCGAGTTCTCCCACTCGGCACATCTCGATGAAGATGGTCTAGCTGGCGCATACACGCTCGGTGGCGGCCCGGCCGCAACGATGGGGCGTGACGCTGAGGGGCGACTACTCCTCCCTGCGGTCAGCCTCTGGTGCCTCGTCCCCGGCCTGCGCACGGTAGATCCGAAGGGGAGTCGTGAGCGACTCGTCGCCTTCCTCGTAGCGACCTTCGAAGAGGTCGTCTACATCTAACTTCGGTCGGCTACTCCGACTTCTGGCGCAAGATCGCGGCGAGGTTATCGAGCTTATTGCGCGCGATCAGCAGCCACTTCGCCATGTTGGCGCGATCCGTTTCACTAAGGGGTGTCCCCAGCTCTGGCTGGTCAATCTCATGCAGGACCAACGCAAGTGCGTCGATTGAACTTGCGAGGCTGTCGCGGGCGTTGGTCAAGGCGGCGTCTGAGGCCGAGGCGATGGCCGCCGCCTCTGCCGAGATCGGCGCCGACGCACTCGTTGGAACTGGCTTCGATGCCGCAATGATCGGCCGCTCGCTCGGAGAGGCATAGGGGAAGATTGACGGCGCAACGACCTCTGGTGCGGCGGTCGGCTCTG
>JAEMRB010000152.1 GCA_016463555.1 Chloroflexota bacterium | reverse complement strand
TCGATGACGCCATCGGCGTCTTCGCCTGGAATGCCGAGATCGTTCGTGTCGTAGCAACCGATGGCAACCACGACACCGTCGTAGCCCTGCGCCTTCAGGTCGGCGACGGTGAAGTCGCGACCGAGCATCTTGCCGCACTCGAAGCGTCCGCCGAGCCGCGTGATCGACTGGTACTCGCCATCGAGCACTTCGATCTTCGGCAGGCGGTACTGCGGAATGCCGTAGCGCAACATGCCGCCTGGCTCCGGATCTTTCTCGAAGACGGTGACGTCGTGTCCAGCGACAAGCAGGTAGTACGCGGCCGATGCGCCGGCTGGACCCGAACCGATTACGGCAACGCGCTTCCCGGTCTTTGGCTGCAGCTCGAACGGCACTGGTGGATCGAGATCTTCGTCCCACATTGCCTTCAACACCTGATCGCCGGCGTAGCGGTGGCTATCGCGAATCGCGATCGCCTCGTCAACCTCGTCGCGGCGGCAGTGATCCTCGCATGGCGCTGGGCAGACGCGCCCAAGGATGCTTGGGAATGGAATGGTGCGCTTAAAGATGCGTGCCGACTCGCGGAACTGCGACTCTGCGTTCGCCTTCAAGAATCCAGGGATGTCAATGTGGCTCGGGCACTTGTTCTGGCAGGGTGGCAAGCAGTAGGCGTTGTGGTCGCTAAAGATCAACTCAAGGTTAGTGCGGCGAATCTCGCGAATGCGATCGGTCTGCGTTGCAACAACCTGCGCCGGCTCCGCCTTTGATGAACAGCTAATGGATGGTTGATCGCACCCTTCGACATCCACCACGCACATGCGGCAGGCGCCGAATCCTGGAAGCTTCGGGTCGTAGCAGAGCGTTGGCACTTCGATGCCGTTCGCGCGGCACACTTCAAGAATGGTCTGCCCTTCGAACGCTTCGAGTTTCTGCCCGTCAATCTCAACGTAGAAGGTCGGCGTGCGCTGTGGTCGCTGTGGGCTGCGCGTGGTGAGCAGCTTGTCGACGGCGACCTCTGCCGACGGTGCTGGGATGATCGCGCGAGAGACTGGTGTCACTGCGCTTGCCGGTCGATCAATCAGGTCGGCCATGATCAGCTCCGTCCGCTTGCTGGTGTTGCCGACGTCGCGGCAACGGCAGGTCCAAACTCAGAGGGAAAGTATCGCACTCCTGTCAGGAGAGGGCTCGGCGCCAGCGCCTCATGTGCGCAGAGGGCGCTGTCGGTAACATCGGCGGCGAGCTTCTGCAGGCGCTCTGCATCTGCAGGACCCGCGAGCCCATCCACAAAGCGCTGGCCGATCTCGGCGAGTCGGCGTGTGCCGATGCGGCACGGGATTGTCTTGCCGCACGCCTCGTCGGCGCACCAGCGCGTCAACATGGTGGCGAGCTCGGGGATGGCGACGGAGTTGTCGAGTGCCAGGAGCGCACCCGAGCCGATGTGTGCGCCAACGCCCTTGAGCCCTGCGCCGCTGTACGGCGTGCCGCCGAAGAGGTTCGCCGGAATGAATCCGCCCGTCGGCCCACCAGCGAGTAGTGCCTTAATTGACGCGCCGCTTGCCGTGCCGCCCGCCGCCGCAATGATCTCGTTGAGTGGTGTGCCGGTTGGCACTTCAATGACGCCAGGGTTCGCGACCGATCCACTGATCTGCACGAGCACCGTTCCCGGCTGTGTGGTGTCGCCGATCTGCGCAAAGGCTTCTGCGCCGTTGTTGAGGATCCATGGCACCGCGGCGAGTGTGGCGACGTTGTTCACGGCGGTTGGCTTGC
>JAEMRB010000151.1 GCA_016463555.1 Chloroflexota bacterium | reverse complement strand
GCGTTGCTGCTGCCGCCCCGGCTGCCGATCTTTCGATGATCATCAGCAAGCAGTGGAACACGGGCGTTGGCTGGGGAGTAGGTGCCGAGGTTGCAACGTCTTGGACGGCCGCGTACCCGGACCTCGACATCGGCGCAGCGATCACCAGCGAAGGCAATCGCTGGACGAGCCGAGTAGCCGATGCCTGTCTCGGCGAGGGCGTGCCGATACCGCCGCTGCTTGGCTTCGTCGCGGCGGCCGTGGGGGTGCCGTACTTCAATGGCAATCCAATCAACGATCCACGCATCGCCAAGGCTGCCGCCGAGCAGACACCGAAGCCACTGCCGGCCACGCTTCCGCTGCTGATTGCCCAGGGCACTGCCGACACCGTGATTCCACCCGAGTCGAATGCCGCACTTCAAGAGTCGTGGTGTGCGGCCGGGTCGAACCTGACGATGCTGTGGCTGGGTGGGGTTGGTCATGTTGCCGCCAGCAAAACGGCTGCGCCAACGATTGTTCCGTGGCTGCGAGCACTCTTCGAGGGAGCGACTCCCACGCCACAGTGCAGCGGCGTGCCGCCTGTGGCCGCTCCTTTCGCGACGCTCCAGGAAGCGATGCTGTTCGTCCGTTAGGTCACACCGAGCAGCAGTGCTGCCTCGAGCGTGGCGCCCACGGTCAAGGCGATGAGGTGGCTCTCCTCATCAAGCACCTCGTGGATCGTGCGGGTCATCACGCCACCGGCGAGCAGTGCAATAAGGCCAGCCACGACCACTTCTGGCGCCTCCCAGCCGACGCCAAGGGCATATCCGACTGCGATCGCACCAGCCAGCACGAGCCCGCCCTGTGGCGAGTTGAGCTTGACCGCTAATCCGTGAGCATTGAGCGCGATGTGGAGCCCGATGGCGAGCGTGAAGAGCATGATCGAGCCGAGCTCGGTATCGTCGCGCACCGCCAAGAGGTAGCCAACGATGAGTGCCGAGAGTGCGGGTTGAATAATCCGCACCCGCGGATGTGGCGTCATGCCGTGGAGGCCGCTCTGGAGCCCGCGCAGAAACAAGGTGCCGAGAATGCCAATCAGCACCAACAGGTAGGCGTGTAGCTCGGCGTAGGGGAGCCGGCCTTCGGTGGAGCGCTGGACAATCTCGGCGCCGACCGCAATCTCGGGCAGCAGATGGATGACGACGTAGGCAATGCCGATGCCTGCGCCTGCAGCCAGTAGATACTTTGGCCAAGGGCGACCAAGCAACCGGGGCTCGGCCGCGATGATGCAGCCGAGAGCAATGGCGATGGAAGCGAGCAGGGTCACAACGAAAGTGTGACGGCAGGACCCCTCGTCCTGAACCTAGGGCACTATGAGGGGTGTGCGCAGGATCGAAAAAGAGGGGTGCGCGGCCCCAACGCGAACCCGTCAGCGGATGCGATTGAATGCTGGTATCGCGGGTCGACTGCTGGTTTTGGCGTGTCTGCTTGCTGGCGGCGTCTCGCTGATTGGCACGCACAGCACTGAGGCGCAGACGATGCCGCCGCGTCCTCAAGCACTTGGCTCGTACTGGATTACCTACTACTGGTTTGCGCCCGAGGGTTGGTTTACTGCCAAGAAAATGGTCGCGCCCGGGCTGAAGGTCGCCTACCGGGAAGATTTTCTCTACTCCGCACGGGGCATCGCGATGCAGGGCACGGGCACCGGGGATGATGGGGTGCTGTTGCACTGGCGTAGCGGGGCTGGCCCTTGGGTCAACAAGGAGGGTGCCGAGACGAGAACCGCAGCGAGT
>JAEMRB010000150.1 GCA_016463555.1 Chloroflexota bacterium | reverse complement strand
AGGCCAACACCCTGCAGCACGGCGGCGGCGTAGAACTCAACGTTGGTCTTCATCGCGCGGCCCGGCTTCATCTCTTCAAAGACCTTCAGAATCTGCTCCTCGGCGCCGATGGCGAGCTCGAGCCAGGCTGGCCTCGTTGGCATCGCTTCGGCAACTTTGCGTAGTGCTGCGGCACGCGGGTCGTACGCTCGGTAGACGCGGTGGCCGAAGCCCATGATCAACTCCTTGCGGGAGAGCTTGCCGCGCGCCCAGTCCTCGGCGCGGTCAATGGAGCCGATCTCACCAAGCTGACCGATCACCTCAGCCGGTGCACCGCCGTGGAGCGGCCCCTTCATCGCGCCAACGGCGCCGCAGATTGCCGAAGCAATGTCTGATCGCGTGGCAATGATCACGCGCGCCGTGAAGGTGCTGGCGTTCAGACCATGCTCCGCGCCCACCATCAAATAGGCATCAAGCGCGCGGGCGGTTGCCGGGTCGGGCTCCTTATCGTGCAGCTGCTGCAAGAACGCCGCGGCGATGCCAAGTCCAGGCTGCGGATCTACGGGCTCCAGCCCCTGTCGCAGTCGCGCGAATGCGGCGAGTGCCGATGGCGCAAATGCAGCGATGCGCTTCGCCTCGTCGGCGGTTGGTGGCCAGCCGAGTCGCTCACCAGCGCCCCAGACCGAGATGGCGGTGCGCAGTGCATCCATTGGATGGGCGTGGGCGGGGAGCAGTCGCAGTGCGGCGAGAACGGCTGGAGGAACCTTCTCGGGAGCAAGCTGTGCGTTTGGGTGCCACTCGCCGGTCAGCAGGAGATCAAGAACGTTGGCGTAGTTCCCCTTGGTGACGACCTCTTCAATCGGGTAGCCGCGGTAGAGGAGTCGACCCGCTGCGCCGTCGACGTAGCCGACTGCCGTCTCGGCGCCAACGACGCCGGCAAGGCCAGGGCTGAACGGCTTCTCCACAACCTTCTCGTCACTCATCGGCGCGGACGCCGATCAACGAATTCGAGCGCCAGGCGCAAGATCACCGATCCGAGCAGCGCCACGAAGACCGATCCAGTGAATCCGCCTGGGTCGCCGTAGCCCGCACCCTTGGCGAGGGTGCCACCCACGATGCCGCCGAGGATGCCAACCAGAATGTTCGGGAGGCAGCCCCGCGCGGCACGGCCGCCGACGAGTATCGAGGAGCCCGCCGGCCAGAAGGCCGACGAACATCCAGCCGATCGGATCAAGGTCAAAGAAGCTCATCGGCGCGATCGTACGCCCGTCGGCAGAAACGCGCCGCCAGCGTCGCGCGGGTAGACTCGCAACATGTCTGAAGGAGCCCTCTCCGCACGAATCAGCGATGCGCCAACCGACCCGATCTTCGGGATCGTTGAGCTCTTCCGTGCCGACCCACGCCCACACAAGATCAACCTTGCCGCCGGTGTCTATATGGATGAACAGGGCGTCACTCCGATCCTGCCAAGCGTCCGTGCTGCCGAGGAGCGCCTGCTCGCCTCAACCACCTCAAAGCTCTACATGCCGATCAGTGGTGACCCCGCCTATTTGGCGGCGGCCAAATCACTCCTCTTCCGTACGGTTGGCGGGGCATGGGGAGAGATAGAGCCCGCCGCTACCGAACGCGTGCAGATGATTCACACGCCAGGCGGCACTGGCGCGGTGCGCCTTGCTGTTGACCTTGTTTCGCGACTTCGGCCCGGCGCGGAGATTTGGGTGGGCGAACCAACCTGGCCAAACCACACGCAGATCATTGAGTCGTCGCGCATCACGGCGCGTCGCCATGACTGGATC
>JAEMRB010000055.1 GCA_016463555.1 Chloroflexota bacterium | reverse complement strand
CAACCCTTCAAGATTGAGATCATGGACGACCTCGCCAAGGCCGCGACCGCGGAGGGGAAGCCTGCTCCGAGCGTCACGACCTATCAGCACGGCGAATTCCAAGATCTCTGCCGCGGTCCGCACGTTGAGAGCACGGGGAAGATCGGTCCGTTCAAGTTGCTCTCGATTGCTGGAGCATATTGGCGCGGGAAGAACGATCGGCCGATGCTGCAGCGCATCTATGGCACCGCGTGGGAGACGCAGGAGCAGATTGACCAGTACCTGTGGCGCCGTGATGAGGCCCGCAAGCGCGACCATCGCAAGCTCGGCGTAGCGCTCGACCTCTTCTCGTTCCACGACGTCTCGCCCGGGAGTGCCTTCTGGCACCCGAAGGGGCAACGACTCTGGCGCACGCTCGAAGGTGCGATGCGTGAGATGCAGGATCGCCGCGGCTATCAGGAGATCTCTACGCCGATCGTCGTCAGCAAGCACCTCTGGGAGCAGTCGGGCCACTGGGATCTCTATCGCGAGAACATGTTCATCATCGAATCCGAGGGTGAAGAGTTCAGCCTCAAGCCGATGAACTGCCCCGAGAGCACCGTGATCTATCGCACGCGCACGCGCAGCTACCGTGATCTGCCGTTGCGACTCTCCGAATACGGTCGACTGCATCGCAACGAACTGTCGGGAACACTGAGCGGACTCACCCGAGTGCGCCACTTCATCCAAGATGATGGCCACATCTACGTGCGCCCAGACCAGATTGAATCCGAAGTCGCAGCGCTGTTAGAAGAGGTTCGTGAGGTGTATGCCTGGTTCGATCTGCCAGTGGAGTTTGTCTTCTCAACCAAGCCTGCAAAGGCACTTGGCGATCCCAAGCTCTGGGAGAAGGCGGAGTCGATGATCGAGAAGGCGCTGCGCGACTCTGGCGCTAAATGGCAGCTCAAGCCTGGTGACGGTGCCTTCTACGCGCCGAAGATCGACATCATCGTGCGCGACGCGCTTGGACGCGAGTGGCAGACGGCAACCGTGCAGGTTGACCTTGTGATGCTCCCGGAGCGATTCGACCTTACGTATACCGATGAGGCGGGGGAGCGCGTCCGCCCGATCGCCATTCACCGTGCGATCTACGGCTCGCTGGAGCGCTTCATCGGCATCTTGGTCGAACACTACGCTGGGGCCTTCCCGTTCTGGCTGGCCCCTGAGCAGGTTGTCATCATCCCGATTGCCGACCGCCACCTTGAATTCGTTACGGCGGGTGCCGCAGTGCTGCGCGCCGCCGGCATTCGCGTCAGCATCGATGACTCGTCGAACCGCATGCAGAATAAGATCCGTTTGGCTCAGGAGCAGAAGGTGCCGTTGATGCTCGTCGTGGGCGATAAGGAGATTGAGGCTGGCGGGGCCGCGCCACGTTGGCGCGATGGCACCCAGGAGCCTGCAACCAGCTGGGAGGCTCTCGCAGCCACCCTCGCGGCGCGCGCGGCCGCTCGCACCGCGTGAGGGTGCTACGCTCGCTACCCCCGCAAGGACGCTGTCCTCGGGTCCAAGGCTGATGATCGTGAGGGTCTGACCGATTAAGGATCTACGCATCAATACCCAGATCCGCGTCCCACAGGTGCGCGTTCTGGATGAAGAGGGGAACCAGCTTGGCGTTCTCGCTACCCCCGAAGCCCTGCGACAGGCACAGGAGCGCGGCCTTGACCTCGTAGAGATCGCCCCAACCTCGGCCCCCCCTGTCTGCAAATACCTCGACTACGGCAAGTTCAAGTACGAGGCCCAGAAGAAGGAGCAGGACGCCCGCAAGCGTCAGAAGGTTGCCGACCTGAAGGAGCTTCGCTGCACCCCCAAGATCGGGGATGCCGACCTGCAGACCAAGATCCGCCAGGCCCATAAGTTCCTCTCCGGGGGCGACCGGGTGAAATTCTCGGTCAAGTTCCGTGGCCGTGAGATGACCCACCCTGAGATTGGGCGGGCGATTTTGGACCGGGTTGTGAAGGGATTGGCCGATGTGGCCCAGCTCGAGCGCCCCTCACTCCTCGAGGGACGCTTCCTCTCCATCCAACTGGTAGCATTACCCCGACAGAAGGGTCAGACGGCCCCGGCACCCGGCACCGATGAGCCGGCCGTACCAGCCCTTGAAGGGGAGTAACCATGCCAAAGATGAAGACACACAAGGGCGCGCAGAAGCGCATCGGATTCACGGGCTCAGGGAAGCCGATCCGCGTGAAGTCGTGGCGTGGCCACCACCTTGAAATCAAGTCGTCCCGACGCATCCGCCGCTACGCGGGGAAGGCCGTCCTCGGGACCACGCACAAGAATCAGATTTCCCGCCTGCTGCCGTACGGCGGCTGAGCGACAACGAGAGGAGTAGAAGATGGCACGAGTTAAGCGCGGAGTTGCCGGTCACAAGCGCCACAAGCGCCTACTTCAGGCTGCTGAGGGCCGACGCGGCTCACGCCACAAGCTCATTCGTCCGGCGCGTGAGGCCCTGCTCCACGCCCTTGCCTACGCAACGCGAGACCGACAGCAGCGCAAGCGCCAGATGCGTGAGCTGTGGATCCACCGCGTTAACGCAGCGGCTCGACTCAACGGCGTCTCCTACTCACAGTTCATCGCTGGCCTCAAGCGCAACAACATTGCGATTGACCGCAAGATGTTGGCCGACCTCGCTGTTCGCGATGCCGCGGCATTCACGGCGGTCGCGGTCGCAGCGAAGCGCGCCTAGTCTGTCCGGTCCGCGGTAGTGGACCTCGCAGCGCTCGAGAAACAACTCCGCACACTGCAGGCTGACGCCGCAACGCGAATTGCCGCCGCCGCTTCGACCGCTGATCTCGACGAGCTTGGCTCATCGCTCCTAGGGAAGCGTGGTGCGATCACCGAGATCCTCCGCGGCATCGGCGCCCTCCCAGCCGACGATCGCCCCAAGATCGGTGTCGTTGCGAATGAGGTGCGCGCTGCGCTTGATGCGTCAGTCACCGCCCGGCGCGTCGCCCTCTCAGCGGGTGAGCTTCTGGAGCGCATCGAACGAGAACGAGTAGACGCAACCACCCCAGGCCCAGCTCCGCGGATCGGCTCACTCCATCCAATCCCAGAGACGATCGCCGCGATTGCCGAAATCATGGCCTCGTTCGGCTTCGTCGTTGCCGAAGGTGAAGAGATTGAAGACGACGTCACCAACTTTCAGTTGCTGAACATTCCAGAGGATCACCCGTCGCGCGACCTTTGGGACACGCTCTACTTGCAGGAGCCAGGGCGACTGCTCCGCACGCACACGTCGCCAGGGCAGATCCGCACCATGCAGGCCGGTGGTCCGCCGATTCGCGTCATCCTCCCTGGGCGCTGCTTCCGCTACGAGGCGGTCGATGCGAGCCATGGCTTTGAGTTCCATCAGGTCGAAGGGCTGCTCGTTGACCGCGGCGCGACGCTCGCCGACCTCAAGGGGATCCTCGACGAGTTGGCGAAGGGCCTCTTCGGCTCAGCGGCACGCACCAGGTTTAGGCCGGGGTATTACCCGTTCACCGAGCCATCCGTCGCAGTGGACGTTTCGTGGCCGGGGAGCAAGGACGGTTGGATGACGATTCTCGGCGCTGGGATGGTGCACCCCGTGGTGCTTGAGAATGGCGGCATCGATCCAGAGACGCATCAAGGGTTCGCCTTCGGTCTCGGCGTTGAGCGCATCGCAATGTTGCGCCATGACATTCCTGACCTCCGCGCCTTCCTTGAGAACGATCTGCGCTTCTTGGCGGGATTCCGATGAAGATTCCGCTCTCCTGGCTTCGTGAGTTCACCGATGTCCAGCTGACCGCCGAGCAGTTAGCCGAGGCGCTCACCCTGCGTGGCCTTGAGGTTCGCGGCGTGGAGCGTTGGGGAGCCAACTGGAACAAGATGGTCGTTGGCGAGCTGCTTGAGGTTGGACCGCATCCGAAGGCGGATCGACTCCAACTGACGAAGGTGCGCATCGGCGATGGCCCAATCCTGAACATCGTCTGCGGCGCTCGAAACATTGCCGCCGGCCAGCGCATTCCCGTAGCACTCGTGGGTGCTGAGATGCCCGATGGTCGACGGATTGAGCGCGCCGAGAAGATGGGGGTCGCGTCTGAGGGGATGCTCTGCTCCGGGCAGGAGCTCGACGCAACCGACGACGGTGACGGCATCCTGATCCTTGATCCATCGGCCCCCCTCGGCGTGCCTCTTGTCGATTACCTGGGCGAGGATGTCATCGATGTCGACGTGAAGCCGAACCGTGGCGATCTCCTCTCGATCTTGGGGCTCGCCCGCGAGGTGGGGGCGATTACGGGTGCACCAGTAGCCTACGCAGCGCGACCGCTCAAAGAGGGGGGCGATGCCGTAGCTGCGGGGCTGGCCCTGCGCGTTGCGGATGAGGCGCTCGCACCGCACGTTGTTCTGCGCGTGGTCGACGGACTGAAAGTTGCCGCATCGCCTGATCGAGTGCAGATGCGCCTGAAGGCGGCCGGCCTCCGCTCGATCTCGAACGTTGTGGATGCCACCAACTACATCATGTTGGAGCTCGGCAAGCCGACGCACGCGTTTGATCGTGCCAAGGTGGGCGACACCGTGCAGATTCGCCTCGCCAAGAAGGGGGAGAGCCTCGAGACGCTCGACCACGAGGTGCGCAGCCTCGATGCAACAGATCTGGTGGTCGCCGACGAACGCGCCGCCCTCGCCCTTGCCGGCGTGATGGGGGGCGCGAGCAGCGAGGTTGCACCGTCCACCACGAGCGTGATCATCGAGAGCGCCATCTTCGCCCCAACGTCGGTTCGCCGCACCGCACAGCGACACAACCTGCGCTCTGAGGCGTCGCACCGTTTTGAGCGTGGCCAAGAGCGTCGCCTTGCCGTACTTGGCGCCGACCAGGTAGCCGCACTCCTCACAGAGTGGGCTGGCGGCCTGGCCCGATCAGGACGCCTGGTGAGCGGTGCCGAAGAGGTCCCCGCAGCAACACTGAACTTCCGACCTGCGCGTGTTCGCGCGCTGCTCGGAGTCGCTCTCACCGACGATGAGCAGGTTGCGCTACTCGGCACAATCGGCATCAGCGCAGAGGCTGCGGCCGATGCAACGAAGATCGTCGTCACGCCGAAGCGTTCTCTCTCCGCCGCGAAGGGGAGCGCGCGGGCCGTGCGCGTGCCAAGTTGGCGTAGTGATCTCGAGATTGAAGCTGATCTCGCCGAAGAGGTTGCGCGCCTGTACGGCTATGAGCGCATCCCAACCTCAATCCCGAGCGCCGACCTTCCGCCGCATCGGCCAAGTCCAACGCTCCTCCGTGACCGCGTGCGCCGTCTCCTTGCGGATGCAGGGCTGCACGAGGTGGTGACCCATGCTCTCGTGTCGGCCGCACAGGCTGAGCTCTGGAGCGAACCCACGGCACTGGTTACCGGTTCGCTCGCGGCATCGGAGGGTGCCGCAGGTGGTGCGTCGATTGTCTTGAAGAATCCGCTCTCGGCGGATCACGACCGACTTCGCCAGTCCCTCCTGCCTAGCCTGCTAGACCGTGTCGATGCCAATCTCCGCTACGGAGCAACCTCAGGGGCGATCTTTGAGGTCGGTCGGGGTTACGGCAGCACGAAGGGTGTCCCATCGGAGTGGACCCGCCTTGCCATCGCGGTATGGGGGGAGCGTGAGCAGGGTGCGCCGAGCGCAGGCGCAACGAGGTGGAACCTCGACGAACTCAAGCGCCTCCTCGCGCAGGTTGCGCACCTCGTCGGCGAGCGACCAGCGTACGGCGCGTCAATCGACTCGGCAGTGCTTCACCCTGGCATCAACGCGGGGATTACCGGTGACCGTTTCGCGGGCCTCCTCGGAGAGCTCCATCCCGCATCACCGACCTGGCGTGATGAGCCGCGCGTCTTGCTCGCTGAGGTGGCGATCGCCGGCCTTCGGTCGGGGCGCCTTGACGTTGCGCAGGTGTCGCTGCCACCTACAACGCCACCAGTAACGCGCGATATTGCGCTCCTCATCCCCGCCGCGACCACCGTCGGTCACGTCGTTGATGTCGCACGAAAGAGCGTTTCGCGAGCCACCGCCGTTGAGCTCTTCGACCTCTTCGCTGGAGCACCTCTGGCCCCAGGTGAGCGTTCGGCTGGGCTGCGCTTCACCTTCCAGCCAAGTGCAACCGGAGCGGATGATGAGGCGATTACTGCCGAGCTTGCCGCCTTTGAGGGTGCTGTGCTCCGCGCCTGTGGCGCACGTATTCGCGGCGTCGAGGGGCAATGAGCGCGACCGTACTGGTCGATCTCGTGATCCTGGTGCTGCTCGTCCTCGCGGCGTGGAGCGGCGGACGTACCGGAGCGGCACGCAGCGGGGTCTCACTTCTGGCGCTCGCCCTCGGCCTCATCATTAGCGCACAGGGGCAGGGTGCAATCACCCAGTTCGTCGCCCAGCTCCTCCCCGGTGTCGACACGCGCCTTATTGGGCTCGGGATCTTCATTGGTGGGATCTGGATCCTTTTGGCCATCGCCTCATATCTGATCGGCCGCCTGCTTCAAGCGTCGTTGCGCGCGATTCACCTCGGACCGGTCGACACGGCATTTGGAGCAGTGTTCGGTGTGCTGCAGTGGAGTGTGGCGATTGCCGCCCTCATCTTCGTGCTTGACGCTGCGGTCTCGGTGAGCTTCACCCTGCCGTCGCCACTCAGCGAGATCGCAGCAGCGATTACGACTGCGCAATCTTCCGAGGTGATTCGTGGCCTGATCTATCCGATCGCAGGCCAGCTGTTCGGCGGACTCCTTCCAGAAGGCCTGCGCGTGCTGCTCGTTCCGTGAGGCGCGCAGCGGCGCGGCCGTACGACGAACGCTCCCTGACACGCCTTGAGTGGGCGGCGCTCCTCGACATATTCAGCGAAGCATGCGCATTTGCCCCTTCACGCTTACTCGCGCTGGAACTGCGCCCTACCGCTGGCGGCGGCAGCCTACCAACCCTGCGCGCCCTCGGGCGTGAGATTGCGGAGCTGCGACGAGATGGGGGAGACCCGCACATTGGCGGCGCGAGCGACCTGGAGCCAGCCGCAGAGCG
>JAEMRB010000001.1 GCA_016463555.1 Chloroflexota bacterium | reverse complement strand
TCCCCTTTGCGACCGGCTTTGACTTCGCTGCTGGCTTCCCCTTTGCGACCGGCTTTGACTTCGCTGCTGGCTTCCCCTTTGCGACCGGCTTCCCCTTAGAAGGGGTGCCACCCTTGGTTGTTGGGCGAGGTGCCTTCACAACCTTGGCGATCTTTGGAGCCTCGTCAGCTTCGTCCTCATTGTCGCCTGTGCCGTTGCGCTTTGCCAGACCCGTACGGAAGGCGGCGATCCCAGCGACCTTGTCACCCTCACGAAGGGTCATCACGCGCACCCCTTGGGCACTGCCGTCCTTGCGGGTGGCGATGCTCTCGAGCTTGGTGCGCACGACCTGCCCCTCAGCGCTGATCAAGATCACCTCTTCGTCGGCCTCGCTGACCTGGCGTACGGCCACAACAGGGCCGGTCTTGCGCCCCTCGAGTGGGATCAGGCGGACGCCCTGGGTGCCACGGTGCTTGCGGGCGAAGGCGCCCACAGGGACGCGCTTCCCGTGGCCGGTCTCCGTAAGGACAAGGAGGTCGGCACCAGGCTCTGCCACGGCCATGGCAACGACAAGGTCACCCTGGCGGGCCAATCGAATGCCGATCACGCCACCAGCGGTCCGGCCCATGGCGCGTGCCTCGCGCTCGTGGAAGCGGCAGATGCGCCCCTGGCGGGTGGCCATGACCAGGTCATCTTCGCCCGAGGTCTGAATCACCTGGGCGAGCTCATCGCCCTTATCCAGGGTGATGGCGATGATGCCGGTGGAGCGGACCTTCTCGAACTGCTCAATTGCCGTCTTCTTGATGATCCCCTTCTTCGTGGAGAAGGCGAGGTAGCTGCCTGGTGTGAAGCCGTTCAGGATGATCGTCGCGACCGGGGTCTCGCCCGACTCCACCTGCACCCCTGGAAGATTGACGATCGGGATCCCCTTGTTCTGTCGCGAGGCGTCAGGGATCTCGTGCACCTTGGCGCTGAAGCCGCGCCCCTTGTTGGTGAAGAAGAGGGCGTAATCGTGGGTGTTCGCGACCTGCAGCGTGGCGACCGCATCCTCTTCGCGCGTGGTCATGCCGATCACGCCCTTGCCGCCGCGATGCTGCTGGCGATAGGTGGTGAGCGGCTGGCGCTTGATGTAGCCGCGGCCGGAGATGGTGATCACCACATCTTCATCGGCGATCAGGTCCTCGTCCGACATCTCGCGCGTTGCATCTTGGGCGATCTTGGTGCGACGTCGATCGGCGAACTTCTCCTTCAGCTTGGCGAACTCATCCGAGATGATCTTGGAGATGCGCGCCGGTCGAGAGAGGATGTCTTCGAGTTCGGCGATGAACTTGATCACTTCGAGATATTCGTCCTCAATCTTCTTGCGCTCGAGGGCGGCGAGGCGGGCAAGGCGCATGTCGAGAATCGCCTGCGCCTGCAGCTCGGTGAGCTTGAAGCGCTCCATGAGATGGGTGCGTGCGACATCAACGTCGGCTGCGGCACGAATCGTCTTGATGACCGCATCAAGATTGTCGAGGGCGATCTTGAGCCCTTCAAGGATGTGGGCGCGCTCACGTGCCTTCTTTAGTTCGTATTCGGTGCGGCGTCGCACGATGATGCGGCGGTGGTCAATGTGGTGCTGCAGTACTGACTTCAGCGAGAGGGTCTGCGGCTGCCCATCGACGAGCGCGAGCATGTTCATGCTGAATGCAGAGCGCAGCGGGGTGAGCTTCAACAGCTTGTTGAGCACCTTATGTGGATTCGCATCCTTCTTGACCTCAACGTAGACGCGCATGCCGTCGCGGTCAGACTCGTCGCGCAGGTCGGCGATACCATCGAGGCGCTCCTCTTTGACGAGGTCCGCAATCTTCTCAACGAGCGATGCCTTGTTTACCTGGTACGGCAGCTCGGTGATGATGATCGCCGTGCGATCGCCACGCGACGCCTCTTCAAAGTGCGTCGCGCCGTCAACAACAACGCGGCCGCGTCCGTGCGCGTACATCTGTCGCACCGCATCAATGCGTTCCGTTGCGCCAGTGAGTGGATTCTTGATGGTGTCGTAGCGATAGAGGATGCCGCCGGTTGGGAAGTCTGGCGCATTGACGTACTTGCAGAGATCGTCGACGGAGAGTTCAGGGTCAGCGATCAGGGCGATGGCGGCGTCGGCGATCTCGCCAAGGTTGTGCGGTGGAATGTTCGTCGCCATGCCGACGGCAATACCAGAGGAGCCGTTGACGAGCAGGTTCGGTAGGCGCGAAGGGAGAACGCTTGGCTCCTTCTGCGTGCCGTCGTAGTTCGGCGTGAAGTCGACAGTTTCGTGATCGATGTCGGCGAGCATCTCACCGGCGATTGAGGTGAGGCGTGCCTCGGTGTAGCGCATCGCAGCGGCGGAGTCACCGTCAACCGAACCGAAGTTTCCTTGGCCATCAACGAGCGGATGACGCATGGAGAAGTCTTGTGCAAGTCGCACGAGTGCGTCGTAGAGGGCGCCGTCGCCGTGTGGGTGGTACTTGCCCATCACCTCGCCGACGATGGCGGCGCACTTGCGATAGGCGGAGCCGCCAGAGAGGCCCATCTCGCCCATCGTGTACAAGATGCGGCGGTGTACCGGCTTGAGGCCGTCGCGAACGTCGGGGAGTGCGCGCGCCACGATCACGCTCATCGCGTAATCGAGATAGCTCGTTCGCATCTCGTCTTCGATGCGAATCGAACGGACGCTCACTCGTGCCTCGTCGCTCATGCTCTCATCGCCTCCTATACGTCCAGGTTCTGGACCTTGTGGGCCTCAGCCTTAATGAAGTCGCGGCGCGGCTCAACGCGCTCGCCCATCAGCATCTCGAAGATCTCGTTCGCCACGGAGGCATCTTCAATGCGCGCCTGCAAGAAGACGCGGTTGTCGGGATTCATCGCCGTCTCCCAGAGCTGCTCGGCATTCATTTCGCCGAGGCCCTTGAAGCGCTGCACGCTGACGTTCTTCGTCTTGAACGAGGCGATCGCCTCGTCGCGCTCCTTCTCGGTCGACGCGTACTTCGTCTCCTTGCCCGTGCTCACGCGGTAGAGCGGCGGCTGGGCGATGTAGAGGTAGCCCGCCTCAATGATGGCCGGCATGTAGCGATAGAAGAAGGTCAGCAACAGCGTTCGAATGTGCGCCCCGTCGACGTCGGCGTCGGTCATGATGATGACGCGGTGGTAGCGCAGCTTCGTAATGTCGAAGCGGCCGTTCGAATCTTCCATGCTGGAATCTTGAATGCCGGCGCCGAGCGCCATGATCAACGTGCGAATGTTGTCGCTGCCGAGAATCTTGTCGATGCGCGCCTTCTCAACGTTGAGCAGCTTGCCGCGCAGCGGGAAGATCGCCTGGAAGCGCCGATCGCGACCCTGCTTCGCCGAACCACCGGCCGACTCACCCTCCACGATGTAGAGCTCAGACTTGGCTGGGTCGCGCTCTTGGCAGTCGGCGAGTTTGCCAGGGAGTGCGCTCCCCTCAAGTGCGCCCTTGCGCATGACGAGCTCTTTCGCCTTGCGCGCCGCTTCGCGTCCACGCGCCGCGTTGAGCGACTGGCGAATCACCTCTTTCCCATCTGAAGGATTCTCTTCAAGGAACTGCGTCAGGCCCTTGTTGACGGCCGTCTGCACGATCCCCTTGATCTCGGCGGTGCCGAGCTTCGCCTTTGTTTGGCCCTCGAACTGCGGATCAATAAGTTTCACGCTGATCACCGCGGTGAGGCCCTCGCGCACATCTTCACCGGTGAGGTTTGGATCGTTGTCTTTCATCGCACCGTTCTTGCGGCCCCAGTCATTCAGCGAGCTGGTGAGTGCGGCGCGGAATCCGGTGACGTGCGTTCCGCCGTCAACGGTGTTGATGTTGTTCGCAAAGGCAAGGAGTGTCTCGGACCATGAGTCACTCTGGTACTGGAAGGCGACCTCTACGGTGGTCGTTCCCTCTACCCCTTCGATGTAGACAGGTCGATCGTGTGTGACCTTGCGCTTGCGATTGAGGTGGCGCACAAACGAGACGATGCCACCCTGGAAGTAGAAGGTTGCTTCGCGATCGGCGCGATCGTCGATCAACGTCATCCAAAGACCCTTGTTGAGATACGCGGATTCGCGCAGACGATTTGCAAGCGTCTCAAACGAGTACTCAGTGTTCGAGAACATCTCTGGATCAGGCAAGAAGGTGGTGAGTGTTCCACGTCGGCCAGCCGACGGATTTCCCTTTACAACTTTGGTGCGTGGCACGCCGCGCTCGTACTCTTGCGACCAGACGAATCCGTCACGCGCCGATTCAACGCGCAGCTTGATGCTGAGCGCATTGACGACCGAGACGCCGACGCCGTGCAGTCCACCAGAAACCTTGTAGCCGTCGCCGCCGAATTTTCCGCCGGCATGCAACACGGTGTGCACAACCTCAAGCGCATCTTTTCCGGTGGAGTGTTTACCAACTGGAACGCCGCGACCATCGTCGGCGACGGTGATGGAATTATCTTTGTTGATGCGCACAACGATGCGCGTTGCATGCCCGGCCATCGCTTCGTCGACAGAGTTGTCGACGACTTCGTAGACAAGGTGATGCAGACCGCGCTCATCGGTGGAGCCGATGTACATTCCAGGACGCTTGCGTACCGCTTCAAGTCCCTCAAGAACTTGAATGCTGGATGCGCCGTAGTCGCCAGATACCTTCTTTGCGCGGCTGCCCGTTGCGGCTACAGCACTCTTCTTTTCGGTCACTCACTCACTCCCTTGATCTGCTCTACGAGCCGATGCAGTTCTTCATTTGAGTAGTAATCGATCACGATCTGTCCGCCCTTGCCAGCAGGCTTCACGCGCACCGGAGTGCCGAGATGCCCCTCAAGATCGCGCTGCAGTGCAGCGAGCTCTTCACTTGGCAGTGCGCCAGGCTTTCGCTTCGTGGTGATTGTACCGCGCGCAGCACCACGAACCGTTGACGCGGCCGCCTCCGCGCCGCGCACAGTGACTGCATCGCGAACAAAGGTGCGCGCGAGCCACGCCTGCTCTGATTCTGGAAGTCCAACGAGTGCGCGCGCATGCCCTTCACTGAGTCGACCAGCGGCAACTTCGGTCTGCACATCAGCGGAGAGATCGAGAAGGCGCAGCGTATTTGCAACAGTGGTGCGCGCCTTGCCAGCGATCACCGCAATCTGCTCCTGCGTCAATCCAAACTCATCCGCGAGACGTCGATAGGCGTGCGCCGTTTCAATCGGCGACAGGTCACTGCGCTGAACGTTCTCAATGAGTGCGAGCTCAAGGCGTGACTGGTTACCAACAACGCGCACGACGGCGGGGATCGTGCTCTTCCCTGCGAGCTTTGAGGCACGGAGACGTCGCTCACCTGCAATGAGCGTGTAGCCGTTCGGCCCCTCCTCGACAACGATGGGCTGCAGCACCCCATGCTCACGAATGCTCTCGGCGAGTTGTGCCAACTCAGCAGTCGAGAACTCTGTGCGCGGCTGATATGGGTTCGGTTTGATCTTGCTGAGCGGAATCTCCAGCGCGCCTGCACGCGTAGCCCCCACGGCGCTCGCCGCCTCTGGGATCAGTGCGCCGAGGCCTCGCCCGAGACCGGTGGCCTTCTTCGCCATGCTCCCTCCTTATTACTAGCTGGCGCCTACAGGGGTTCCGTTGAACACCCGGGCATCGAATTCCGCTGCAGCTTGTGCGTACGATTCAGCACCCGAGGTGCCTGGCGCGTAACTTCGGATCGCAATCCCGTGGCTTGGCGCCTCCGCTAAGCGTACCGAACGCGGCACACGGGCTCGATAGACCAGATCCCCGAAGTGGCTCTCCACCTCGCGCACCACGTCGCTGCCAAGTTTCGTGCGGGGATCAAGCATGGTCAAGAGGAGGCCATTCACCTCTAAGGCGGGGTTGAGACGCTCCCGCACGAGGCGAATCGTGGCCATGAGCTGCGAGAGCCCCTCCAGGGCGTAGTACTCGCACTGCACAGGAACAAGCACGGCATCGGCGATCGCGAGGGCACTCACGGTAACCAGGCCGAGCGAAGGGGGGGTGTCCACGAGGATTACCTCGGCATCCCCTGCGCTGCGGAGGCCGACCGCAAGCTGGCGCTCGCCACTCTCGTCCCCTGTGGCGAGCTCAACGTCGATCCCGGCGAGGTCGGCAGAGCCCGGAATGAGCGTGAGGTTCGGAATCGAGGTCGGCTGGGCCAGTTCCG
The DNA here is from genome assembly GCA_016463555.1 of Chloroflexota bacterium. Lineage (GTDB taxonomy): Bacteria > Chloroflexota > Limnocylindria > Limnocylindrales > Limnocylindraceae > Limnocylindrus. The sequence continues at coordinate 22,121 of JAEMRB010000001.1, read as the reverse complement.
TCGCCGGTCGGCGCCCAACAAGGAGGTCGTAGGCGGTCGGCGCGCCTTCAGGAAGGGTGAATCCGAGGCCACTGGTGAGGTTTCGCTGCGGGTCAAGGTCGACCACGAGCACGCGACGCCCTGCGTGGGCGAGCTCAGCAGCGAGGTTGAGCACAGTGGTGGTCTTGCCAACCCCGCCCTTCTGGTTCGCGCACACGATGATCGGCGCGTGTGATCCGGCAGGGTGCTGGGTGGTGGTATTCACGCTGCTATCGTAGCAGGAGGGGGCTACGGCGGAGTTCCGCGAGGCATGTTTCACGTGGAACAACAGCGGTTCGACCAGGGGGTGCGCCGAGGCGCCTGCGGGAGTATCCTGAGGCAATGAACAAGCAACTCGGCTACGTGCTCGGAATCGTGCTTGCCGCGCTCATTCAGGCGCGGCTCCTGCCCGAACTCGGGCTGGAGCGCGCGATCAACCTGCCCATCGTACTGCTGATTGTTACAGCCTCAGCTGATCGGCGCACGCTCGTGCTGGCCGCCGCAACTCTGGCCGGGTTGACGATCGACGTCACCCTCTTGCGGCCACTTGGGCTTACGAGCCTTGCGATGGTCGCTGGTGTGCTGGTTGCGAGCCAGATTCGTGGTGCTGGCGACGCCCTGCTCCTCAAGAGATTCGTCGCCCTCCTGTTTGGGCTGGCAGCGAGTAGCGTGACGATCTTCCTGCTCAGCGGCGGAGGGATCGGCCGTATCGGTGAGAACGTTCTCGCGCTCGTCCTGAACCTTGTGGCTGGTAGCGCCCTCGCCTGGTTTGGACAGCGTCGACGCAGGGGCTACCAATTCGACCAATCACTTCGCGGGTAGCGCAAGAATATGACACCCCCTCAGGTTTATCCGGGCGGCGGTGGACCAACCGATCGTGAGGTTCGTCGACGTCGCCCGCTGCGATTCTTTGCCGCCGCACTTGTCGTTCTTCTAACGTTTGGCGGGCTCGGCGGGCGCTTAATGCTCATTCAGTTTGGCGCGACAACCTCGTCGGGCACAACAACTGCAGTTGCGCGTGGTAACCGCATTGTCGAAGAGCTCATCACACCGGCGCGCGGGCTGGTGTATGACCGCAGTGGGCACGTGCTTGCAAAGAATGTTGCGGTGTACGCGGTGCAGATTCGCCCCGGTGATCTGTCGCTCACCATTCGCGCGAGTGTTGTGAAAACACTCGGAGTAATCTTGAACATAGATCCAGTGCGAATCACCACACTCATTGATCGCAGTACCGGCTCACTCTGGGAGCCGATTCGCATCGCCAACAATGTGAACGAGCGCACCGCGCGGCTCATCAATGAAGAGCGCGCCAGCCTGCCTGGCGTAGAGACTGTTGTTGAGGCTCGACGCGTCTATCCGTACGGAACGCTCATCAGCCACATCGTCGGCTACGTTGGCCGCATTGACGCAGTTGAGGCGAGCACGCTTGCTCCAGCCGGATACACCGTCGTTGATTTCATTGGGCGCTCAGGCGTTGAGGCGAGCTATGAGGAGACCCTTCGCGGTGCACCAGGAATTCGCCAAGTTGAAGTTGATGCAAAGGGCCGCCTCGTGCGGATTCTCGGTGTGACGAAACTTCCTATTGATGGGTCTTCACTAACACTCACCATCGACATTGAGGCGCAACAGCGCGCAGCGACCGCGCTGGAGTGGGGGCTCAAAGGGTCGGGCACCAAGGAGGGCGTCGTTGCCTCAATGAATCCACAGAACGGCGAGATCATTGCGATGGCCTCACTCCCCACATATGACAACAACGATTTCTCTGCAGGGATCAGCAACGCGAAGTATCAGAAATATCTCGCGGACAAATTCTCGCCGCTGCTGAACCATACGGTTGGCTCATACTTCCCTCCGGGGAGTACGTACAAACTTGTGACGTACTCCTGTGCGCTCGACAACAACCTCGTCACACCAACATCGCGATTCCAATCCACCGCCTATCTCGAAGTAGACGGTGAGAAGTTTTATGAGTGGAATCGTGTGGGATTTGGCGGTTCACTGACACCATCTGAAGCGTATTCGTGGAGCTCCAATGTGGTGACATTCCAACTCGCACGACTCATCAAGATTGATCGACTTGCAACATGTGGTCGACAGTGGGGCTTCGGTGCGCCAACTGGTATCGATCTACCGAGTGAGATCTCGGGGCTCGTCCCCGACCAGGCGTGGGCCCGCGCCACCATCAATCGCGGGCTCTACAACGCTGAGGTGCTGCAATCAGCGCAAGGGCAAGGGTACGACTTGGTGACGCCGATCCAAGTGCTCAACTCGTTTGCCGCGCTTGCAAACAGCGGCACACTCTGGAGGCCACACGTTGTGCTCCACATCACGCAGCCAAATGGAAACATCACGCCGATTGCACCGGTAGCAAATGCTGAAGTTGGAATGAGAGAGTCCACCTATCGCGAGATGCGCCTCTCCGGCCGCAAGATGGCGCTGAACCCTGGGCCGTCGCAAGGGATCTCGCGAATGCCGCTCTTCGTTTCGGCGAAGAGCGGTACCGCGCAGTACGGCGTTCGTGACAGCCTTGGCCGGCTGCCGTACCACAACTGGATGGGCGGATTTGTCGCCCCAACGAACGATTGGTCAAAGAGCGACTCCGACTTCGCCTATGTGGTCTTCATGCATGGCACCAACACTGTCGGCAATGCGGCGAAAGAGGTGACGAAGTATTACCTGCAGCTGCAGTACGACCTGAAGCGGGACTATCGCTCTGCGGGGCTTTTGTCGCGCGGGAACTTCTTCGGTGAATAGACTCGACTCGCCACTCAGCTCCGCCCTTCGCCGCGTGGACTGGATCGCTGCGGCCAGCGTTGGGCTACTAGCGCTGACCGGAATCGGCATGGCCTGGCTTAACGCACGCAGCTACGGACAAGAGCTGCTGACGCCGAACTCGCTACTCGTGCGCTCGCTGACCTGGACACTCCTCTCCATCGCCGTCTACACCGTGACGACGCTCGTGAACTGGCGCTGGGTGCGCACCTTTGCCTGGCCGCTCTACGCCGCAAACATTCTGCTGCTGATCGTCACGCTGATCTACGGCGTCGACTCTGGCGGGAACAACCGAGCGATCGCGATCTTTGGTCTCGCCATCCAGTCAAGCGAGCTCAGCAAGATCCTGACGCTCGTCGCCATCTCTACCGCCCTCACGCGGGCGGACCGCGCGAGCGGTGGGCTGCAAGATCTACTGCTGGCGGGCGCCATCGTTGCTCCACCGTTTTTCCTCGTTGTGGCGCAGCCAGACCTCGGCACCGCGCTGGTGTTGGTAGCGGCGCTCTTTGGCGCCCTCTATCTCTCTGGCGTCGCGACACGCTGGATTGCCGCCCTCGCAAGCCTGGTCGCCACCAGCGGCGCCCTGGCGTGGGTCGTAGTGCTGGCGGATTATCAGAAGGAGCGACTCCTCGCCTTCATCGACCCGAACGCCGATCCGGCCGGGCCGAAGTACCAACTGCTGCGCTCACTCGAGGCGATCAGGGGGGGCGGCCTCTTTGGCGCAGGCGCTGATGGCACCGCGATCCTGACCCCCCTCCCAGTACAAGAGAGTGACTTCGTCTTTGCGGCGCTCGTCCGTGCGTTTGGCGCGGTTGGCGGCCTCTTTGTGATCGCTCTGCTCGCCATTCTGGTTGGGCGCCTGGTCTGGCACGCCTGGACCTCCCCCGATGAGTTCGGGGTGATCTTTGCCGGAGGGATGGCCACCGTCGTCCTCTCCCAGACGCTCGTCAATATTGGGATGAACCTCGGCGTTGCCCCCATTACGGGGATCACCCTCCCCTTTGTGAGCTACGGCGGAGCCTCCGCAATCTCGCTCGCCTTCGGCCTCGCCCTCGTGCAGAGCCATCGAGTACACGACGGAGGCTCATCGCCGATAATGTAACAATAGGGCGCGGTTGACGCGGGAGAGCCCTGATCGTAGACTTCCCCTCCCGCGACTGACCCGTCCGTCAGACCGCGACTCGCCCAACAGGCGCCGCCTGTACGGCGCACAGACAGTGAGGACAGGGGAACCATGTACGCAGTCATCGAGACCGGTGGAAAGCAGTATCGAGTGGAGCTCGGCAGCGAGCTGCACGTTGAGTTGACCGGCGCTACCCCAGGGAGCGAGATCTCGTTCGACCGTGTCCTTCTTGTGCGCACCGACTCCACCACGGAGATCGGCACCCCCGTTGTTGCTGGCGCAAAGGTCACCGCAACGGTGCTTGGCCAGGAGCGCGGACCAAAGACGATCAGCTTCAAGTATCGACCGAAGGCGCGCAGCCGCATCACCAAGGGGCACCGCCAAGAGTTGCACCTCATCAAGGTCACCGAAGTTGCCGTGAACGGCACAAGCGCGAAGGCGCTCTACGAAGCCGGTGCTGCAGATCGCGCCAAGGCGCAGGCCGCCGCAGTCGCCGTCGCCGCCGATAAGGCGAAGGCCGATGCCGCAGTCGCCGCAACGCTTAAGGTTGGTGCGCCAGCCGAGGCGAAGGTAGCGAAGAAGCCAGCCGCAAAGAAGCCAGCAACCGCAAAGCCAGCAGCGAAGAGCGCCGACACATCGGCCGCTGACGCCGAGTAACGCAGCGAACGCTGAGAGAAGGAGAGACCCATGGCACACAAGAAGGCAGGAGGAAGTGTTCGCAACGGACGCGATAGCGCTGGTCAGCGCCTTGGCGTGAAGGTTGGCGACGGTCAGAAGATCAACGCTGGCGGCATCATCGTGCGACAGCACGGCACCACCTTCGCCGCAGGACGCGGCGTTGGCCTGGGCAGCGACTACACCATCTACGCAACCATCACCGGCAGGGTGAAGTTCGACCACGCGTCGCGCACGAAGAAGCGCGTCAACGTTGTCGCTTCACCAGACGCCTAGAGAGTCGCTGATGAAGCCAGAGATTCATCCCAAGTACAACACCATCGAAATTACGTGCCTCGCATGCAGCACGAAGTTCTCGATCGGCTCGACGCGAACCAGCGAGCTCAAGACGGAAGTCTGCTCAAACTGCCACCCGTTCTTTACGGGGAAGCAGCTGATTCTCGACACGGCCGGTCAGGTCGAGCGCTTCCAGAAGCGCCTCGGTCGCTCGCGCTGATCTCCATGCGGCGCCGACTCGGCGTCGCTGCGCGATTCGCGCAGGATCGCTTCGCTGACGTTTCACGAGGGCTACACGCCGTATCTCTGAACGCGCGCCCAACGAGCGGCGCAGCGTATGGCGGCCAGGCGCTGATCGACGGCATTCTGATGCGCGGACCATCACACATTGGCGTTGCGCTACGCACCGTTGATGGCGGCATCGCGGTGACGTCAGAGCCGATCGCCACCGGACCGATTCGTCGACGCCTCACACGCATCCCAATCTTGCGTGGCGCCGTTGTTCTCTGGGAGACACTCGCACTTGGCAGCCGATGGCTGCTGCGCAGCGCCGACGTGTCGGCGGGTGATGAGGAGCGATCAACCGGCGGCACCGGTTCGATGATCGCAACACTCGCGGTCACGCTTCTGATTGCCGTGGTGATCTTCAATGTGCTCCCAGCGATTGCCGCGTCAGCCATCGTGCACGCACTCGGCTTCACAGAGCTGCTCGTGGAACGCGCGATTGACGGACTCTTGCAGGTGGGAATCTTGCTCGGATACCTCGCAGCGGTCGGACGCAGCAGCGATGTGGACCGCACGTATCGCTATCACGGCGCAGAGCATCGCGCGATTCACGCGCTTGAGAACGGTGAGCCGCTCACGCGCGAAGCGCTCTCACGCTGGCCAACGGCACACCCACGCTGCGGCACCGAGTTCCTTGTTGTCGTCATTCTCGTGAGCATCGTCAGCTTCTCGCTGGTCGGTCGACTCGATCCGATCCCAACGGTGATCAGCCGCATTGCAGGGATTCCGCTCGTTGCCGGTCTCGCCTATGAGATTCTTCGACTCCTGGGTCGCTATCGAACGAACCTGATTGCCCGCGCGTTGGCGGCACCAGGGATTGCCGTACAGCGCATCACCACGCGACGACCCGACGACGGCATGCACGACATTGCGATCGTTGCATTGACCGCGGCGATCGAAGCGGAGGGTGGCGTTGTGCCGAGCGGTTCAGAGCTACCAACCTCCCGTGCGCTGCAGCCGCTGAAGGTGACCTGATGGCTGACGTGGTGCAACTCAACGCGCGACTCGCGGCGGCGCTCAAGGCGCGCGCCGAGCTTGAGGCGCAGCTGACACTTCCTGAGGTGCTCGCCGACCACACCGCCCTTGCTCGCATTGGGCGCGAGTTGTCGCGCACCGCACCGCTCGCCGAGGCGGGCGAGGCCCTCACCGCCGCCCGGCTACGCGTGACCGATTCACGCTCCCTTGAGGCGGATCCGGGGGCCGACGCGGAGATGCGTGAGCTCGCCGCCACCGATCGCGCCGAGGCCGAGGCGATCGAGCGCGAGATCCTGGAGCAACTCCCGGGCCTCCTCCTTGAGCCTGATCCGAACGATGGGCGAGATCTGCTGATCGAGGTGCGTCCTGGCGCTGGTGGCGACGAGGCGGGCATCTTCGCCGGTGAGCTCTTCCGCGCCTATCTGCGCTACGCCGAGCGACAGGGGTGGAAGAGTGAGGTCGACGCCATCAGCGAGACCGGCGTTGGCGGGATTCGCGAAGCGGTGATGGAGGTCTCTGGCGATGGCGCATGGGCCGCCTTTAAGTGGGAGTCAGGCGTGCATCGCATTCAGCGAGTTCCCGCAACAGAGTCGGCCGGACGCATTCACACCAGCACCGCCACGGTTGTGGTGCTTCCAGTGGTGACCGCTGTTGACCTCGTGATTCCCGAAAACGATATTCGCATCGACGTGAAGCGCGCATCGGGGAACGGCGGACAAGGGGTAAACACCACCGACTCCGCGGTGCGCATCACGCACATCCCGAGCGGCATCGTGGTTGAGATGCAGGACGAGCGCAGCCAGCTGCGCAACAAAGAGAAGGGGATGGCGATTCTGCGCAGCCGCATTATCGCCGCGGAAGAGGAGCGCAAACGCGCCGCCGACTCCAAGGCGCGCAAGGCGCTGATCGGGAGCGGTGATCGCAGCGAGAAGATTCGCACATATAACGGGCCACAGAATCGCGTCACCGATCACCGCATCGGCTTCGACAAGTTTGATGTGCCTGGGATTCTCGGTGGCGACCTTGCGCCATTCCATGAGGCACTCGCCGCCGCTGAGCAGGCGGCACGACTGGCGGAATGATGAGCGAAGAGCAGATCGCCAGTCGACCAGTCGTAGAGCGCGAGGCCGATGGCCCCGCACTCCTTCGCGAAGCAACGCTGCAGCTTGAGGCGGCGGGAAGCCCAACACCGCGCCTTGATGCCGAGACGTTGCTCGCAGCGCTGCTCGGCACCCGCGCTGCCACACTGCGCACCGCCGTTGCTGCAGGGTTCCCACTCCCACTCCCAGCGCTCAGCGAACTCCCAGAGCCGGAGCCGCTGAACGATCGACATCCACAACTCGCCGATGCGTTGCGCATCGCGCGCAGCGCGCTACTTGCCGGCGACGCGCCATCTGCGCTGGCAGCACTAGTGCAGGAGCGCGCGACAGGTCGACCGATCAGTCACCTCACTGGGCGTCGTGGATTCCGCAGGCTAGAGCTGCTCGTCACGCCGGACGTGCTGGACCCGCGACCAGAGAGCGAACTGATCATTGAGACGGCACTCGCCTTCCTCACCGACCGCGTTGCCGCCGACCGCGCACTCGGTCGTGCGCCCCATCCACTCAACGCCGCCGAGATCGGCACCGGTAGTGGCGCACTCGCCGTGGCGCTCGCCGACGAATCGCCAGTGCCCCTGCGTCTCATTGCCACCGACATCTCTGGCGATGCGTTGATGGTGGCGCGCGCGAATGCGTTGCGTTGTGGTGTTGCGTCGCGCATCACCTTCATGCAGGGCGATCTTGCCGAGCCACTTCTCGCCGCGCGCGCGCCAGGCGATCCAGCGCACCTCGATCTCCTGATCGCCAACCTGCCGTATGTGCCAACCGCGGATGTTGATGCGGCGAAGGCCGCCGCTAGCATTCGCGATCTTGCGCCACGCGACCTGGCGCGCCTCGGCATTGCCGCAGAGCCGCGCCTCGCACTCGATGGCGGTGGTGATGGGCTGGAACTGATTCGCCGACTTATCGCTGAGCTGCCGCGCCTGCTGCGCCCAGGTGGCGCCGCACTCCTTGAATTCGGTGACGGTCAGGGTGACGACGTAGCGCGTCTCGCCGATGGCCTCGGCATCGGTTGGCGCGTGGCCATTCGCGGCGACCTCTCGGGTCGCGACCGCATGGCCGAAATTCGTCGGAGTGGGTAACGCGTCATGGCGGTGAAACCTGCGTTTCCAATCCGACTCCTCGTTATGGATCTCGATGGCACGCTGCTGCCACACGACGGCGTGATCGCCGAGCGCACCATTGATGCGATTCGTGCAGCGCGCGCCAAGGGGGTGATCGCCACTATCTCGTCGGGGCGCAATGTGCCGTCGATCATCGAGTACGCGCATCAGATCGGTCTCGACGGTCCGCTGATCGGCATGCAGGGGGCGATCGCGCGCGAGATCCCGGCGAAGGGCGAGGTTGGCTCGGGGCGCATGATCCGGCACTTCCCCTTCCCCGCCCACCTCGGGGCCAAGGCGGTCGCCTGGTGCCGTGAGAACAACCTCTGGGGCCACGCCGTGATTCGCGATGACCTGCGCTTCGATGTTCGAGATCCCCATGTGCGGCAGTACGAGGTTTGGCTGAAGGGGGATGCCCTGAAACGCCTCGGCACGGTGCCAGACCTTATTGGCTACCTCGCCGAGCGCAAGCTGCACCTCTCCAAGGTGGTCGCCCACGCCCCCGAGGGGCATGTCGACGGGATCCTCAATCGCGCTCGGGCCACCTTCGCCGGAGAGCTCGATGTGACGATCAGCCACCCCGAATACCTGGAGTTCACCGCCCCTGGGGTCAATAAGGGAACCGCCCTCCGCTGGCTCGCCCGACGCCTCAAAATTCCACTTGGCCAGGTGATGGCCATCGGCGACCAGTACAACGACCTAGAGATGCTCGACGTCGCCGGGCACGGGGTGGCGATGGCCGGGGCACCCGGCCCGGTGCGGGCCGTGGCGCAATATGAGGCACCCCGCTGTGAAGAGGACGGCGTAGCGCGCATGATTGAGCGCCTGATCCTCGGATCAGCGGGAGAATAGGGGTCAAGCACCCGTATTGGGGCAGAGGAGAGGGAGGGGACCATGAGCAACGCCGCACACGATCCGTTGATGAACCTGAGCCTTCGCAAGGTTGACCCTGAGCTCGATGCCATCTTTGTCAAAGAGGCGGTGCGCCAGCGCGACCACATTGAGCTGATCGCCTCTGAGAACTACACCTACGCCGCAGTGCGCGAAGCGCAGGGCTCCATCCTCACCAACAAGTATGCCGAGGGTCTCCCGGGGAAGCGCTACTACGCCGGTTGTGAATTCGTCGACGAGGCGGAGAACCTTGCGCGCAGCCGCGCACTGGAACTCTTTGTTGGCAGCGAGCATGTCAACGTGCAGCCGCACTCTGGTGCCTCTGCCAACATCGCCACATTCACCGCCTCGATGTCACCGGGCGACTCATTCGTTGCCATGAGCCTCGACCAGGGCGGACACCTCTCCCACGGTGCATCGGTCAACATTTCAGGGAAGTGGTTCAAGCCAACCTTCTACGGCGTTCGTGCCGAAGACGGGCTTGTTGATTGGGATGCGGTACAGCGCGCCGTTGATGAGGCGAAGCCGAAGGTCGTCATCGCTGGCGCATCGGCGTATCCGCGCGTACTCGATTTTGAAAAGTTTGCGGCCATCGCACATGCAGCGGGCGCAAAGCTGATGGTCGACATGGCGCACATCTCAGGAGTCGTTGCGGCTGGGCTACACCCGAGCCCATTCCCGCACGCTGACTACGTCACCACCACCACACACAAGACGCTGCGCGGACCGCGCGGCGGCATGATCTTTGCGCGAGCAGACGAAGCGGCTGCCATTGACCGGGCAGTTTTCCCTGGGAATCAGGGCGGACCGTTGATGCACGTGATCGCCGCCAAGGCGGTCGCCTACAAGTTGGCGCTGCAGCCTGAATTCCGTGCGTATATGCAGCGAACACTCGACAACGCGAAGGCGCTCGCCGCAGCGCTCGCCGCACGCGGATTCGGTGTGATCACCGGAGGTACTGACATCCACCTGATCTTGTGCGACGTGACGCCGCTTGGCGTGACGGGCAAGGAGGCTACGGCTGCATTGGAAGCGGTAGGCGTGACGATCAACAAGAACAGCATTCCAGGTGAGACGCGCTCGCCGATGGTGACGAGCGGCGTTCGCTACGGCACGCCAGCCGCAACCACGCGCGGCATGGGGCCCGCGGAGATGGAACAGATTGCACAGTGGTCTGTTGAGGCGATCGCCGCGCGCGAGGATGCGACCAAGCTCGAGCAGATTCGCCGCGAGGTGGTGAAGGTCGCCCAGCAATTCCCAGTCCCCGGTAACGATGCTGCGGAGCTAGCGGCCCGCGAGAGCTAATGGAGAACGCTCCGCTCTATCTCGCGATCGCACTGCTCGCTGCACTTGTCGCGCTGGTTGGCACAAGGGTTGCGCGACAGGTTGCCCTCTCTCTAAACATTGCCGATGCGCCAAACGAGCGGCGCATCAACACAACCCTGATGCCGCGCGCTGGCGGTTTCGCTGTTGCACTCTCCTTCTTCTTGGTTGGTGCGGCGGTGACGATCCTTGCGGCACCACTCGGTCTCACGGGCGGCACCCCACTCCCAACCTCTGGATCTGCCGCACTACTACTTGGCACCCTACTCGCCGGTGTCATCGGCCTTGCCGACGATCGCTTCGATTTGCGCGCACGCTGGCAGCTCGCCGGGCAGCTGGTGATTGCGGCGGTACCGATCGCGTTCGGCGTGCGGATCGCAATCTTGTCGAATCCGTTCGGCGCGGGCGACCTTTTCATTCCTGATGTCGCTGGGCTCGCCCTCACCCTCTTCTGGGTCCTCGGCATGCAGAACGCCATGAACTTTATCGATGGACTCGACGGCCTCTCGGGCGGGATCGCCCTGATCGCTGCAACCACCCTTGGGGTGATCGCCCTCCCGGCGACCCCACTCCTCGCCGCCCTCTGCTTCGCCTTGGCAGGCGCGCTCGCCGGCTTCCTGCGGCACAACTTCCACCCCGCCTCTATCTATATGGGAACGAGCGGGATCCTGGCGGTCGCCTACGCCCTCGCGGTCCTCTCCCTCCTCGGCACCGCCAAGGTTGTCGCCGCGCTGCTGATCTTGGGGGTGCCCATCATTGACGCCTTCTTCGTCATCGTGGGGCGGCTCCTGGCCGGGCGCTCCCCATATAGTGCCGACAAGACCCACATCCACCAGCGCCTGATCGACGCGGGGCTCAGCCACCGTGGAGCAGTCCTTGCCCTCTACGGCGTGACCCTCCTCCTCTCCGTTGGGGCGGTTGTGCTGACCGCAAGTGCCGCCCTCTACGCATTCGCAGGGCTCCTCGTCCTACTCGGCGGGGCGATCGTCTGGCTCTCGCGACGAGCGGAGCGCCGCGCATGAGCACGCCTAGCCCAGCCCCAAAAAGCGAACGCGAGTTTGGCGACCCTCGGCTAGAATCGGACGTAGCAGATGCGCCGCAAGGGCTGACCACAATCGGTGGCAAGGGCATGTATCTCACGCTCTTCTCGCAGATTGGAGTGATGCTGTTGGTAACGACGTTAGGTGGCGCGCTGGGCGGCGATTGGCTTGATGGCAAGCTCGGGAGCCGGCCGTTCGGGCTGGTATTCGGCTTTATCGGAGGCTTTCTCGTTGGCTCAGTCGGATCGGCACGGTTGGTCCGACGAGTGCTGGCGACACTTGACCTACTGGACAGTGCAGAGGCCGCACGACGACAGAGAGCGCGCATAGACGCGGAGAGGGGGAGGGCGAAGTGACCGTAGCAGCTCAGCGAACCTCGCCGAAGCGCATGCTCCTCATCGGCGCCCTCATCGTACTGATCGTTGACGTTGCCGCCGCTCTCCTTACCAGAGGTGAGGGGCTCGTCGGATTCCCCGGCACCGTGATCCGACTGGCCCTTGAGCCCATCGTGCCGCACGCTGTCATTAATCTTGGCAACGAGGAGCATCACGCCGCTGCGCTCCTCGATTTCTACCCTTCGATCACCGGTTCGATCATCATGACCTGGATCATTATGGCGGTCGTGATCCTGCTCTTCGCGCAGGTCGCGCGAAGGCTGACGGAGACTCCCGGAAAGATTCAGAATGCTGTGGAGTTTGCGATCGAGGCGCTCTCAGGATTTGCAAAGGGGATCGGCGGCATCGGCTCTGAAAAGTTCCTCCCCCTCTTCCTCGCAGTATTCATCTTTATCGTTGCGTCAAATTGGTCTGGCCTCATCCCTGGTGTCGGGCGACTGCACGCCTTCCGTGCGCCAACGAGTGATGTGAACGTCACCGTGGGCATGGCCCTGGTGATGTTCGGCTACTTCCACTACCAAGGGATTCGCGCCCTCGGTGTTGGCTCCTACTTCGGAAAATTCTTCAGCCTCAAGCGCGGGCCCGTTGGCCTCTTTGTTGGACTGATTGAATTTCTCCTGGAATTTGTGAAGCCGGTCGCGCTCTCCATGCGTCTATTCGGCAACATCTACGGCGGCGAGCTGGCGCTGACCGTAATGACCACGATCACCTTCGCCTTCATCCCCGTCGCCCTCTACGGGCTTGAGCTCTTCGTCGGGCTCATGCAGGGGATTATTTTCAGCGTCCTCGTGTTGGTCTTCACTATGCTTGCCATGGAGGGGCACCACGAGGAGGGCCATGAGGAGCATCCAGCGAAGGGTCATACCGACGCGGGAGCGGAATCGAAAGTTGCGGCACACTAGCCGTAGCTGAGGAGCAGCGCGGTCGGGTATTCGGCATAGGTCCGGGTAGCGACCACAAGTAGGAGGAACAGAGCGATGGAAAACCTTCCAGGCGGAATCGCAGCACTCGGCGTGATCGGGCCAGCCATCGGCGTAGGCCTTGCAGCAGCAGCTGCGGCGACGGCAATCGGGCGCAACCCTGAGGCCGCAGGCCCAGTGCGTGGCGTCTTCATCCTTGGCGCAGCGTTTGCTGAAGGCCTCGGCGTTCTCGCAATCGTGCTCGGCATTCTTACCCTCGTCCTGAAGTAGTCGACGAGTTAGGTAGGGCTGGTGCAGCACATGATGCACGCGATTATTCAGGCGGCGATTCGAGCTGCAGAGGTGCCCGAGCCGGGCGTACCTGCTGAGGCTGGGATCAGTTTCAACCTGTTCTGGATCTTGGTCTCCGCGGCAAACTTCGGCTTCTTCATCTTGGTCCTTCGCGCCGTTGCGCTCGGACCTGTCATGAAGATGCTTGACGAGCGCCGTGAGCGCATTGAGCGCGGGCTGCGCGATGCGGCCGAGGCCATGATCGCCAAGAGTCGCGCCGAAGAGGCGGCGGGCGTTGCGCTCGCCGACGCTCGACGCGAGTCGAACGAGATCCGCGCCAACGCCGACAAGGCTGCGGCGCAGATTCGCGATGAGCAGGTCGCCACACTGAAGGCGGAGTTGGATCGCATGCGAGTCGACGCCACCAAGGAGATTGAGGCGGCGCGCGTCAGCGCACTCGCCGCAATCCGCAGTGAGGTTGCCGATCTGGCCATTGGTGCCGCCACGAAGGTGGTCGGCTCCTCGATGGACGGCGATCGCCAGCGAGCCCTCGTGGGCGAGTTCTTGGACGAGCAGTCCAAGAAGGGGAACTGATCGTGGATCGACCGCTCGGCTCTGCACGACGATACGCAGCGGCACTCCTTGGCCTGGCCAAGGACGCGTCGTCAGCGGCATCGCAGGCAGACGAGCTCGACCGCCTCGCGGCGGTGATTGCGGCCCCAGGCGCACGCCAGATCTTGGATGACCCACGCACGCCAGCAGCTGGCCGCGTGGCGGCGCTCGAGAAGGCGGCGGGCGGCACGGTGAGCCCACACATTCATACGTTGGTCGGCATGTTGGCGCGACGACGCACCCTTGCGTCGATCCCGGCAATCGCCGAGGCGACGCGCGATGCGCTAAATGCGCGCAACGGCATCACCATTGCACGCGTGGTCACCGCCCTCGAGGCGAGCCCTGCGGAGCGCACGCGATTCGAAACCGAGGCCACCACGATGGCGGGCCACGCAGTTCAGATGTCGTACGAAGTAGATGCAAGCCTCGTCGGCGGAGCAACGCTCCGTGTTGGCGATCGACTTGTTGATGGCAGCGTTAAGGGGCGGCTCTCGCGAATGCGTGAGCGGATCCTCTCGGTCGCCGGCTGAACCGGCAGAGCGCGTAGAGCAGCGAGGAGCGAGAAGATCATGGCAATTAAGTCTGACGAGATCATCAGCATTCTGAAGGCCCAGATCGAAGGGTTCGATGGGAGCGCCGAGTCGCGCACCGTCGGTACCGTAGTTGAGGTGGGCGATGGCATTGCACAGGTCTACGGACTTTCAGGCGCGCTCTCGTCTGAACTTCTGGAGTTCCCAAACGGCGTTGCCGGCATGGCCTTGAACCTTGGTGAAGAGACCGTCGGCGCCGTGCTCCTTGGCGACGCGAAGTCCATTAAGGAAGGCGACACCGTCAAGACGACCGGCAGGGTTGTTGAGGTGCCAGTCGGCCCCGAGCTGATCGGACGTGTTGTTGACCCACTCGGTCGACCGCTCGACGGCAAGGGCCCAATCAACGCAAAGAAGTCGCGTCCAGTTGAGCGCATCGCTCCGGGCGTTATTAGCCGCAAGTCGGTAACGACACCAGTGCAGACCGGCATCAAGGCCGTTGACGCACTGATTCCAATCGGCCGCGGTCAGCGCGAGTTGATCATTGGCGACCGCCAGACCGGCAAGACCGCCGTTGCGGTCGATACGATCATCAACCAGAAGGGGAAGGGCCTCATCTGCATCTACGTCGCGATCGGCCAGAAGCTCTCGACCGTGCGCACCGTTGTGGCGCAGCTCGAGAAGCAGGGCGCAATGGCACACACCGTAGTGGTGGTTGCCGGCGCCGAAGATCCAGCACCACTCCAGTACCTCGCACCATTCGCCGGTTGCGCGATTGGCGAAGAGATCATGGAGAACGGCGTCACGATCGACGGCGTGCTCGTGCGCGACGCACTCTGCGTGTACGACGACCTTTCGAAGCACGCGGTTGCCTATCGCGAGATGGCGCTGCTCTTGCGCCGACCACCAGGACGCGAAGCCTACCCAGGCGACGTCTTCTATCTGCACAGCCGTCTGTTGGAGCGCGCAGCGCGACTCTCCGATGATCTCGGCGGTGGCTCACTGACGGCGCTGCCGATCATTGAGACGCAGGCGGGCGACGTGTCGGCCTACATTCCGACGAACGTCATCTCGATCACCGACGGCCAGATCTTCTTGGAGACCGACCTCTTCAACGCCGGTCAGCGACCAGCGGTGAACGTTGGTATCTCTGTATCGCGCGTGGGTTCCGCCGCGCAGACGAAGGCGATGAAGAAGGTTGCCGGTCCGTTGAAGCTCGACCTTGCGCAGTACCGCGAGCTTGCGGCCTTCGCACAGTTCTCGGGCGACCTCGACAAGTCGACACGCGACCAGCTGACGCGCGGCGAGAAGCTCTCGTCGATCATGCGCCAGCCGCAGTACCAGCCGGTCTCGATGGAGCGACAGGTTGCGATTCTGTATGTCGCATCAAAGGGGAAGCTCGACGACGTACCAACGCCGCGCGTTGGTGAGTTTGAGACAGGCTTCGGCACCTTCCTTGAGCGCGAGCGCACCACGATCCTGACGAGCATCGCCAAGGAGAACGCGATCTCTGACGATACGGCGAAGGGTCTCGATGAGGCCGTCGACGCATTCCGAAAGGGGTTCCTCGCCTAACGGCGGGGGGCGAGCGGCGAGGAGAGCATGCCAAGTCAGCGCGAGATTCGACGACGAATCGGATCGGTGAAGAACATTCGCCAGATCACCCGCGCCATGCAGTTCGTTGCCGCCTCAAAGTTGAAGCGCGCCCAAGACGCCACGCTGGCGAGCCGCCCGTACGGGCACTCGATCGACGAAGTCATCGCCGACCTCGCCTCAGTGCTGGGCGAGGAGGGGCACCCGCTCCTGCGCAGCCCAGAGAGCGGCGCACCACGCACGATCGTGCTCTTCACGACCGACCGTGGCCTCGCCGGCGCCCTGAACAGCAACCTGATTCGCTTCGCCCTGAAGGAGCTCGAGACGGCCGGCGCAGGGAGCAAGGTCATCACCATCGGCAAGAAGGGGCGTGATGCCCTCGCCCGCGGCGGCTACGAGATCAGCGCCGCCTTCCCGGGGTACGGCGATAAGCCGACCTTCGGCGATGTCACCGCCCTCGTCAGCCTCCTGGTTGGCGACTTCCTCTCAGGTCGCTCGGCGGGCGTCACCCTGATTCACCCAGCATTCATCTCGACGCTGACGCAGCGCCCAGAGGCGGTGCAGCTACTCCCGATCACGGCGTCGGCCGACACCGCCGGCATCCCTGGGAACCAGTTCCTCTTCGAGCCCGACCCGGCGGCGGTACTTGAGGCGCTGCTGCCACGCTACGTTGCGACACGCATCTACCAGGGTGTGCTCGAGACCACGGCATGCGAGCAGTCGAGCCGCATGGTGGCGATGAAGAACGCAACGGAGAACGCAGGAGACCTCATCAGCGATCTCACGCTCACGTATAACAAGGTGCGACAGTCGAACATTACGCGTGAAATGATCGAAATTGCTTCAGGCGCAAGCGCGAACTGAACGTAGAAAGGCAGGAGGAGTGATGGCGAACGCAACCGCAGCAAAGGCAGGAGCCGTAGGAACCGTAGTTTCGATTACGGGACCGGTCGTTGACATTGAGTTCGCCGCACGCGAGCTGCCAGCGATTTACAACGCCGTACGCATTGATCGAACCGATGGTTCGCTCGTTGTTGAGGTGCAGCAGCACCTCGGCAACAATCGCGTGCGCACCGTTGCCATGACCACAACCGACGGGCTCGCCCGCGGCGCAAAGGCGACCGACCTCGGCTCACCGATCTCGGTGCCAGTTGGCGCCGGAACGCTCGGCCGCGTCTTCAACGTGCTCGGTGAGCCGATCGACCAGGCTGGCGACGTGAAGGTCGATCAGTACCTGCCAATCCACCGCTCCGCACCAGCGTACGAAGATCTCACCACCGAGACCGAACTCTTCGAGACCGGCATCAAGGTTATTGACCTTGTCTGCCCGTTCAAGAAGGGCGGCAAGATCGGCATCTTCGGCGGCGCCGGCGTCGGCAAGACCGTCGTGATTCAGGAGCTGATCCGCAACGTTGCGCAAGAGCACTCCGGCTACTCCGTGTTTGCGGGCGTCGGTGAGCGATCGCGCGAAGGGAACGACCTGATCGGCGAAATGCGCGACTCAGGCGTTATCGACAAGACCGTGATGGTGTTCGGCCAGATGAACGAGCCACCTGGAGCACGACTTCGCGTCGCACTCTCGGGCTTGACGATGGCCGAGTACTTCCGCGATGCGGAAGGGCGCGACGTGCTGCTCTTCATCGACAACATCTTCCGCTTCACCCAGGCGGGCTCTGAGGTTTCTGCGTTGCTCGGCCGCATGCCAAGCGCCGTGGGCTATCAGCCAAACCTGGCAACGGAGATGGCGGCGCTCCAGGAGCGCATTACGTCGACGAAGAAGGGTTCGATTACCTCGCTGCAGGCCGTGTACGTGCCAGCAGACGACTACACCGACCCAGCACCGGCAACCACCTTCGGACACCTTGACTCGACGATTCGCCTTGAGCGATCGATCACCGAGCTTGGTATCTATCCGGCGGTGGATCCGTTGACGTCGACGTCGCGCGTGCTCGATCCGCTCGTGGTTGGTGTGAACCACTACGAGACGGCGCGAGAGGTGCAGCGAGTGCTGCAGCGCTATCGCGACTTGCAGGACATCATCGCCATCCTTGGTCAGGACGAACTTTCGCCTGACGACAGGCTGTTGGTGAACCGTGCCCGCAAGTTGCAGCGTTTCATGAGCCAGCCGTTCTTCGTGGCCGAGGTATTCACCGGCCGTCCCGGCAAGTTCGTGAAGATCGCCGACACGATCGCCTCGTTCCGCGAGATCCTCGAAGGGAAGGCCGACGAACTGCCAGAGCAGGCGTTCTTCCTTGCGGGAACTCTCGATGACGTTCGGGCGAACGCCGTCGCGCTGAACAAGTAAGGGTTCGTACCGAGATGCCATTTACGTTGGAGATCGTGACGCCGGAGCGCCTCGCCTGGAAGGGCGAGGCCTCCGCGTTGGTCTTGCCAACGATCGATGGCGAGGTCGGCATCCTGCCGAAGCACGAGCCGTATGTGACCGTTCTTGGCGCAGGCGAAGGGCGCATCACAACGCTCGACGGTTCAATTGAGTACATCGCCATCATTGGTGGATTCGTGCAGGTGCGACCCGATCGCGTGGTGGTGCTCGCCGAGTCGGCCGACCTGTCGGGCGAGCTCGACACCGCCGCCGTCGAGAAGGCGAAGGCCGCCGCCGAAGCGGCGATCTCTGGCGCTGGCACACAGGACCCAGCCTCGCTCGCAACCGCTCGCGCCTCGCTGAGCCGAGCCCTCCTGCACCTCCGCGTCGCTGAGCGCCGCCGCAAGCGTTAGCCCGCCGCGCCGCCTGTGCGGGTGGCCGAAGAAAGTGAGCCCCTGTTGGACGCTTCTGCTGCAAACGGCGAGAATCCGCCCATGACCGCCGTAAAGCCGTTCTCGTGGGAGTACCGTCCGATCCCCCTGGCGAAGGAGGAGTTCCGCATTCAAGGCGGACGACCCCTCGCTGGCCGCGTGCGGGTGAGCGGCGCCAAGAACGCCGCCCTGAAGGTGATGGCCGCCGCGGTGCTGACCGGCGAGCGCGTGAACCTCGAGAACATCCCAGGGATCCTCGACATCGATGTGCTCGCCGACACCCTGCGCGACATTGGCGTGATCATCGAGCGACCAACCCCCGAGACGATGAGCCTGCAGGCGGCCAACGCCGAATGGCTCTTTGTGCCACTTGAAGCCGCAGCAAAGATGCGCGCCAGCTTCATGCTCCTGGGCCCGCTCTTGGCGCGCTTTGGCCGCGTGATCATTAGCAACCCGGGTGGTGATCGCATCGGTCGTCGCCCCGTAAACCTGCACGTT
The DNA here is from genome assembly GCA_016463555.1 of Chloroflexota bacterium. GTDB lineage: Bacteria > Chloroflexota > Limnocylindria > Limnocylindrales > Limnocylindraceae > Limnocylindrus. The sequence goes on along the minus strand of JAEMRB010000001.1, from coordinate 2,971 downwards.
GACGCCATGCGCGCCCTCGGCGCCGAGATCGACTATCGCGACGGCTACTACTTTGCGAAGAGCAACGGTCGCCTCAAGGGGGCAACCATCACCTTCCCGCAGATCACCGTGATGGGCACCGAGAACGCGATCCTCGCCGCCGTCCTTGCGAAGGGGACCACCGTCATTACACCGGCGGCGCAGGAGCCCGAAGTTGATGACCTGATCGTGCTGCTGAACGCGATGGGCGCGCAGGTCGCACGAACCAAGCCCGACCGCATTGAGATTCAGGGTGTTGACGGGCTGCACGGCGCGAGCCATCACATCATGCCTGACCGCATTGAGGCGGGAACATTCGCCGCCGCCGCCGCGGTTGTGGGTGGCACGATCAACGTTGATGGCGTTGAGCCAACGCACATGAAGGCATTCATCGATCTGCTCGGCGAACTCGGTGTTGATCATGCGATCGAGGCCGATCCGGTTGATGCAACGCGCAAGAGCTTGCGCGTAACAGGGCTCCCTCCCGGTGGCGCCTATCGCGCAACCAACATTCGCACGCAGCCGTTCCCTGGGCTGGCTACCGACCTGCAGCCATCTGCTGGCTTGATGCTGACGCGTGCCGCGGGCACCAGCACCATTGAGGAGACGATCTTTGAAGACCGACTCGAATGGCTCGTTGGACTTCGCGGCTTTGGCGCACAGGTGGAGATCGTTGATCCGCGCACCGCGCGCGTCACGGGCCCAACCACGTTCCGCGCCGCTGAGGCGGAGATTCCAGATCTGCGCGCAGGTGCCACACTGATGCTCGCCGCTCTGGCCGCACCAGGGGCGAGCCGCATTCACGGCGCGCACCACGTGCGCCGCGGCTATGCGAACATTGAGGAGAAGTTCCGAGGCCTCGGCGCGGAGCTCACCCACGTTAGCGAAGAGGGAGTGGCGGGATGAAGATTGGCATCGATCTGGGAACCGCGAACATCCTCGTCTTCGTGCAGGGGAGTGGCATTACCGTTCGCGAGCCGAGCGTTGTTGCCATCAACGATCGCGATCAGATTGTGGCCGTTGGCAACGAGGCGAAGGAGATGCTCGGACGCACCCCTGGCTCCATCACTGCAATTCGACCGCTGCGCGATGGTGTGATTGCCGACTACGTCGTTACCGAGGCGATGCTCCGCTACTTCATCAAGAAGGGCACCGCCGGACGATTCTCTTTCGGCCGACCAGACGTCCTCGTGAGCGTTCCAGCCGGCTCAACGTCGGTAGAGAAACGCTACGTGCTCGACGCTGCGCGCCAGGCCGGTGCAGGGAAGGCGTTCCTCATTGAAGAGCCGATGGCGGCGGCGATCGGCGCCGAGCTGCCGATCAGCGGTCCGTCGGGAAACATGATCGTCAACATTGGCGGCGGCACCGCCGAGATCGCCGTCATCTCACTCTCCGAGATTGTGGTGAGCAAGTCACACCGTGTTGGTGGTAACCGCTTCGACGAAGCGATCGCGCTCTACATTCGCCGCAAGTACAACCTCATGATTGGCGATCGAACGGCCGAGCAGGTGAAGATTGAGATCGGCAGCGCCCTCCCACTCGAAGAGGAGTTGACGATGAGCGTGAAGGGCCGCGACATGATCGCCGGCCTGCCACGCGAAGTGAAGATCACCTCGACCGAAATCACCGAGGCGCTCGAGGTGCCGCTGCGCAACCTTACCGACGCTATTCGCGCCGTGCTGGAGCAGACACCGCCAGAACTAAGCGCCGACATCATTGATAAGGGGATCGTGATCTCTGGCGGCGGTGCGCTGCTCCGCAACATTGACCGCCTCATCACCACCGTCACCGGTGTCGCTTCACACATCGCTCCGGACCCGCTGAGCTGCGTTGCGAAGGGGACGGGCATCGCGCTCGAACACTTCGACCAGTTCGCGAAGTCCATGACCAGCGAGGCCTAACCCTATGGCGGCCCGCGCCGTCGTTGACCTGCACTGCCACACCAGCGCAAGCTTCGACTCCCTGAGCGACCCAGTCGCCGTTGCCCGTACCGCGGCCCTTCGTGGGATCACCCACCTCGCGATCACCGACCACGACCGCATCGATGGCGCCTTGCGTGCCCGCGACGCCGCCACCCCTGGGCTGACGGTGATCGTTGGCTCTGAGGTGCGCACCGCCCAGGGAGACCTGATCGCCCTCTTCCTCGAGCGCCCCATCGCCGCCGGCCTCCCCGCCAGCGAGGCGATCGCCGCCATCCGCGACCAGGGTGGGCTCGTGGGGATCCCCCACCCGTTCGACGGCTGGCGCGGCTCGCTCCTTCGCGACGAGGCGGCCCTCTCACTACTAAGCGAGGTCGACTGGATCGAAGGCTGGAACGCCCGATTGGTGGCACCGGGTGGCAACCAGCGTGCCAGTGAACTCGCACTCGCTCGCGGTATTCCTTCGGTAGCTGCAAGCGATGCGCACACGCTGCTCGAGATCGGCGGCGCCGCCACGATCATGACGGGCGACCTCAACACCGCAGCCGGATTTCATTCGGCGCTGCACGGCGACCTCACGCGCATCACTGGTCGTGGCGCACTCCTTGCGCGCCTCTTCACGCCGATCGCAAAGCTCGTCAACGCCACCCGTGGGAATCGACGCGTGCGCCCAGGCGTGACCTTCGGCGAACGCTAGGCGATCAGATGCTGCTCGCCCGACTGACGCGCCGCTCCACCATCTTCGCTTTACTCCTAACGGCGATTCTTGTTGCAGGCGTGCTGCGCGCTGCGACCTCATTCAACCTCGCTGAAGTAGCCGCAACGCTTAATCGCGCGAACGCCGCATGGATTCTCGTTGCGCTCGCAGCCAGTTGGAGCACCTTTCCACTACGAGGGTTGCGCTGGCGCATGATCCTCTCCGCGTCTGGTCTACAAATCTCGCGACGCGCCGCAACGGAGATCCTCACCCTCTCATTCTGGGTGAACTGTGTCTTGCCGGCGAAGATGGGCGATGTCTATCGCGGCTGGCTGCT
>JAEMRB010000149.1 GCA_016463555.1 Chloroflexota bacterium | reverse complement strand
TGGAGCCGGCGAAGACCGTGGTGTAGACGCTCATCACTCGACCGCGTAGTGCGGGTGGCGTAGAGGTCTGAATCGAAGCGTTTGCAGTGGCGGCCATGGCAATCGCGCCGAAGCCAGCGCCGAAGAGTGCGATGCCGGTGATGACAGCGGCCCACGGAGCTCCGCTCCCGCTCACAACGCCAGCCACGATGGAGAGTGCTCCGAGTGCTGCGGCGCCGCCAATGACGACGATTGTGCGCGGCCGACGCAGCATGGCGACTGCGAGCGCCCCGCTCAACGAACCGAAGCCGATCGCAGCCATGAGCAAGCCAAGGCCCGGTGCACCGATCTCCAACACGCTGCGCGCGAGGATTGGAACAATCACGTTGAAGTTCATCGCCACCCCAGAGATCACGCCGATCACAAACACACAGAGGGCAATCAGGGGCGTGCGTGCCACAAATCGCACCCCCTCTGCGAGGCTGATCAACACGTCGGCAACGGTTCGCGGACGTGGAGTGCGCGGCGCAGGGCGCAGCTCTTCGGCGCGCATAAAGAGGAGCGCCAGCAATACAGCGAGGAAACTGGCGCCGTTCACCGCGAAGCAGCCAGCACCGCCGATCACACCAATCAGCACGCCACCGATCGCCGGGCCAATCACACGCGCACCGTTGAACATCGCTGAGTTCATCGCAACGGCACGACCCACCTCATCTTCGGGCACCATCTCGCTAAAGAACGATTGCCGAACAGGCATGTCGATGGCATTGACGACGCCGAGAAGGACGGCCATGAGGATCAGCAGAGGCAGTGTCATGAGCCCAGTAGCTACCAGTACTGCCTGCAGCATGGCGAGGACCATGAGGCTGACCTGTGTCCCCATGAGTGCGCGGTGCTTGGGGAGCGCGTCGGCCAGTACGCCGCCGAAGAGGCCGAGGATCATCACTGGGGTGAACTGTGCGGCGGCAACGATGCCGAGCCATGCCGGTTCGTTCGTCAGTTCGGTGATGTACCAGGCCTGTGCGATCGACTGCATCCAGGTGCCCGCCAACGAGACGAGTTGCCCGAACCAGAAGAGGCGGTAGTTTCGATGACGAAACGGCCCACGCCAGGCTGGGGTGATGCGAGATCTGGTTCGTGTATTTGGCATCGCTAGAGGCTACACCTGAGCGGAGCTGCCCCTCGCCTGAGTGGCGGGGTGGATTAGCGGCGCTTGCTCTTTGCGGCTCGCTTCACCGTTTTGACCGCGGCTGGGGACTCCTCCCGACGAATTGCGGCAACGGCGGCAATTACTGGCAGGGCAAAGATCGCGCCAAGGACGCCGCCCACAAGCCCACCGATGCTGCCGGCAACGAAGACGGTGGTTCCTGAGAGGCGCAGCACGCCGTTCATCAATCGTGGCGCGAGCTGCGTGGCGCAGAGGAGCCAGCCCACAATGATCACTGCCGAGCCGGGTAGTACGTAGGGGCCGGCGGCGAGGATTGAGAGTGCGAGTGGCGGCAGTACCGCAGCGCCCTGGCCGATTGATGGGATCGCCATGACGATGCCGCCGAGGACTGCGGCTAGCAACCCGTCCGCTCCAGCAATCGTGGCGCCGACATATACGACGACGCCATAGACGAGCCCGAGTACAACATGTCGACCGATAAACCGCCCAATGATCTCTTCGAGAATCTTGCGCGAGCGCTGTGCGCTGCGCACTCGCCCGCGCGTCGCGAGTCGATCGACAGAATCAAGGTGGGCGGGATTCGCCGAGAGGATGACGCCGATACCGATCGCCAAGATGAGTGGACCGAGCGCACCAATCGCGCCAGCTGCCACCG
>JAEMRB010000054.1:3293-7105 GCA_016463555.1 Chloroflexota bacterium | reverse complement strand
GCGGCACCCCCCAGGTTCCCTTGTAGCAGCTTGCCTGCCCGCTCTGCTGAGCCTAAAAGTGCCTCTCGGTATGCCTCGGAACGGCGCTCGGCCACGGCAGAGCGCGGGCGTAGACTCACCTCGTTGGGGGCCCCTATAGAGACGGAGGAGTTATGGCACGCATCGTAAAGGGAGCGCTGCTCCAGGCTAACTGGACCGGTGACAAAGAGTCGATGATCCAGAAGCACGAGGAGTATGTGCATAACGCTGCAAAGCAGGGTGCCCAGTTCATGCTCTTCCAAGAACTCTTCTATGGACCCTACTTTTGCCAGGTGCAAGACAAGCAATACTATTCCTACACCGAGTTGATTCCCGATGGCCCAACCACGAAGCGCATGCAGTCGCTTGCAAAAGAGACGGGCATGGTCCTTGTTGTGCCGATGTATGAAGAGGACAGCCAGACGAGCGGCATCTATTACAACACCGCTGCCGTGATTGATGCCGACGGAAAGTACCTAGGAAAGTATCGCAAGACACATATCCCGAACGTCAATGGATTTTGGGAGAAGTTCTATTTCCGCCCAGGGAATCTGGGGTATCCAGTGTTTGATACAGCGGTTGGCAAAGTTGGCGTGTACATTTGCTACGATCGCCACTTTCCTGAGGGGGCTCGTGCCTTGGGGCTCAATGGTGCTGAGATCGTGCTCATCCCATCGGCCACGTCACGCGGTCTCTCGGAGCACCTCTGGCGTATTGAGCAGGTCAGCCACGCCGTGGCAAATGGTTACTACGTTGGCACGATCAATCGCGTTGGCATCGAGCCGCTCGGGGAGAATGATTTTTACGGACAGAGCTATTTTGTTGACCCGCGCGGCCAGTTCGTTGGCGAAGTAGGCGATGCACACAACGAGGAGCTCCTCGTTCGCAGCCTGGACCTAGACCTGATTCAAGAGGTTCGCCAAACGTGGCAGTGGTACCGAGATCGCAGGCCAGACGCCTATGAAGATCTTGTTCGACCGTAAATGTTTTGCATATGAAATTTGGGTTCACCCTTAAGCCGGACCATTCGATAGAGGAAACGTTGGGGCTCACACGCCGCGCCGAGGCGCTCGGATTCGAGTACGGATGGCTGTTTGACTCCCATGTGCTCTGGCGAGATCCGTATCCACTGCTCACGCTGATGATCGGCGCGACGAGCACCATGCGCTTCGGCACCTGCGTTACGAATCCGGCCACGCGTGAACCCTCGGTGACGGCAAGTACGCTGGCCGTGTTGAGTGAGATCTCCAACGGTCGGGTTGATCTTGGGATTGGGCGCGGGGACTCGGCTCGGCGTGTACTAGGCAAGGCGCCGACCTCAATGAAGGATCTTGAAGCGGCGGTAACGCTCATCCGTGGCCTTGTCGCTGGCACCTCCATGGAATACGAGGGCACCGCACTGCACCTCCCCTGGACGAAGGGCCATCGCCTGCCGGTGTGGATCGCCGGCTATGGGCCGATGGCGTTGAGCCTCGCCGGAAGGCTAGGAGACGGGGCGCTCCTGCAGATTGGTGATCCCGACCTGATTCGTTGGTTTGCTGGGCAGGTGCAGGAGGCAGCAACGGCGAGTGGCCGGACGAGCCCAGTAGAGATCATGGCCGCAGCCCCCTCATATATTGGCGATGTTGCCACTGGCCGCGAGCGCATCCGTTGGTTCCCGGCACTGGTGGGCAATCACGTTGTTGACCTGATCAACAAGTACGAGGGTGCACTGCCAGAGTCGCTGACGCGATATGTTCGCAACCGTGAGGGGTACAACTACTTGCATCATGCTGAGGTGGGTTCGTCGAATGCATCGTTCGTTACCGACGATATCGTGGATCGGTTCGGGCTTGTCGGCTCAGTTGAGGACCATGTCAATAAGCTTATTGAGCTCGACAAGGCGGGTGTTACCCAGTTCAACCTGTACCTGATGAATGGCGATGAGGCGGAGCAGCTTGAACTATTTGGTACACACGTCATTCCCGCCTATCGGGCCGCTGCGATCAACACGCACTAGCAGGGGGGCTTTATGAGAACGGTGATTTCAGGTGGAATGGTGATCACAGCTGAGGGCTCACGCATGGCAGACGTGCTAATTGACGGCGAGTTGATTGTGGGCGTTGGTGCGACTTCAGAGTTCAGCAACATGACCGTTGATCGCGTCATTGACGCCAGTGGCAAGTGGCTCATTCCGGGTGGCATTGATGTGCACACGCACATGGAGCTGCCGTTCGGCGGCACGTTCGCCAAGGACACCTTCTTTACCGGAACGCGTGCGGCGGCCTTCGGTGGGACCACGACGGTGGTCGACTTTGCGGTGCAATCCCGCGGCAAGTCGCTGCGCGAGGGGCTCGACGCGTGGCACAGCAAGGCCGAGGGGCACGCCGCAATCGACTACGGCTTTCATATGATCATGAGCGACGTCAATGACGATACGTTGAAGGAGATGGACACCCTCGTTGCGGAGGGGATCCCTGACTTCAAGTTGTTCACCGCCTACCCGGGCGTCTTCTTTAGCGACGACGGAGCCATCTTCCGAGCGATGCAGCAGTCGGGCAAGAACGGCGGCATGATTATGATGCATGCCGAGAACGGCCTCGCCATCGATGTCATTGCCGCAGATACCGTGGCTGCCGGCGTCACCGACCCGATCGGACACGGATTGGCTCGATACTCCGGCCTCGAGGGCGAAGCTACGCATCGAGTAATCAGGCTCGCCGAGGCTGCAAAGGTACCCGTCTACATCGTGCACCTCTCCGCGAAAGAGGCGCTCAAGAGTGTGCGTGCGGCGCGGGAGGAGCGGCTCCCGGTCTACGCGGAGACCTGTCCGCAATACCTCTTCCTTTCGATCAAGGACCTTGGGGACGGGTTCAATGGCTCGAAGTTTGTCTGCTCGCCCCCTCTGCGCAGCGAAGACCATCAGCCAGAACTGTGGGGAGGTCTCGTTCGGGACGATCTGCAGATCGTAGCAACAGACCACTGCCCATTTGATTTTCATGGCCAAAAAGAGTTGGGACGCGACGACTTCCGCAAGATTCCCAACGGACTACCCGGAGTGGAGGATCGTATCGACCTACTCCACGACGGCGGCGTGGTGACCGGCAAGATCACGAAGGAGCGTTGGGTTGAGATCTGCTCTACGGCCCCCGCGAAACTCTTCGGCATGTATCCAAAGAAGGGGGCCATCGCCGTTGGCTCTGATGCCGATATTGTGATGTACGACCCAGCGGCGAAGCACGTCATCTCCGCCGCTACGCACCATATGGATGTTGACTACTCGTGTTACGAGGGACGCCAAGTTCAGGGAGCATCGGAGATCGTACTCTCGCGCGGCAACATCATCGTTGAGGGGGGTGCGTTCCTGGGCCGTGAGGGCGCCGGGAAGTTCCTGCGACGTGATCGAGCGGAGTATGCCCGTCGCGAACTGTGACCGTCTCCCTGGGGGCAATCGCACTTGTCGGCTCAGGAGAATATCTGCCGGCGATGGCTACTCTGGAGCAGGATCTTATTGATGATGCAGTGCGACGCGGTAAGCCGCGACACTTCATGCAGCTCGCTACCGCCGCTGGCCAAGAGGGGGAGAGGAGCCTCACCTATTGGCGCGAGTTAGGCGCTGCGCAGGGCGAACGGATTGGTGTCGCTACAACTTTCTTGCCAGTGTTCACGCGCGAGCATGCGAATGACCCTCTCCTTGCAGCACGCGTGGCCGAAGCCGGCCTGCTCTATCTATCTGGCGGGAGCCCTGGGCATCTCGCCGAGACGCTGGTGGGGTCACTCGTTGGTGACGCGATCATGGCGCATGTGCGCAGCGG
>JAEMRB010000054.1:0-3193 GCA_016463555.1 Chloroflexota bacterium | reverse complement strand
GGAGCGGTGCATCTACTGCGCGGCGGTCCGCGCCGACAGCTCGTTGTTGGGGAGTCGCTCGCTACTTGAGCACCCTGCCGTCGGCAGGTAGCCTTAGGTCATGAGATTGGCGCAGTGGGCTCGACGCTTCAGCCAAATTGGGCTTGGACTCTTCCTCACCTCCGCGGGCTACAGCCACCTCACGGTGAATCGCCTGGAGTTCCAGGCGCAGGTGCCCACCTGGCTTCCGCTCGATCCCGACTTTGTGGTGCTCGCCTCGGGCGTCGTCGAGATCGCCCTCGGCCTGGCGCTACTCACCCTGTGGCGCTACCGGGCCCATGTTGGGCTGGCGGCGGCGCTCTTCTTTGTGGCGATCTTCCCCGGCAACATCAACCAGTTCGTGAACGGCATTGATGCCTTTGGCCTAAACACCGACACGGCGCGGGGGGTGCGCCTCCTCTTCCAGCCGGTGCTGGTGCTGTGGGCGCTCTGGTCGACAGGGGCGCTGCGCCTCGTACGACGGGGCTAACGAGGAGGAAGGTTCGCGATCACCTGCGAGAGGGCTGCTCCAAGCGGCGTGGCGAGGTACTTCGCCATGGTGGTGGTGAGGTGATGGTGGTCGTGGAAGACCACGCGACCATCGATGATTGGCGCGCACTTGGTGCCTGGACAGAGCGCGGCGGTGAAGTCGAAGATCGGCAGATTGCGCTGCTCGGCAACGAGCAGGTCGCGGGCGTGCCCGCGCTGGCCGTATGCGGCACTCCTGGTGACCACGCACTTCGCCACATTGCTGCGGTTGCGGGCGAGGCAGGTCGGGATGTTGTTCTGGCCAAACGGCGTGTCTGAGAAGATCAGCGTTGGGAAGGGGATCTTGTCGAGCATGCGGCCCACGGCGTCGGCGTAGTACTGCGGGCGAATCTCGTCCGGCTTCCCCTCCTCGCGATACCAGGTGTGCGCGAGGATCACCAGCGCCGGGTTCAGCTGGGCGATCTTCGTGACCACATTGGCGCGCCACTTGGTGCATGAGGCGTATGACTTGCCGAGCCGATAAGCGTAGAGCTTCACATCCATGAAGGCGCAGTTCACCTTGGCGATCGGAATGATCTCGTAGTTGTACGCCTTGCCGATTGCGTCGAGTGCGGGCATCCAGTGCAGGGCGTGACTGTCGCCGAGCAGCACAATGCGCGTGCCACCCTTCGTGCCGTAGTAGCAGACGGGCACCGTCTCGCCGTAATGATCGCGGCTGCACTTCTTGTTCAAGATGTTGTCGGCATCGCCTGCGGCGCGATTAAGGGTCGGCTTGATGTTCGCGGGTACGGCGCCAGTGAGCTGGTGCACGATCGTGCCGCCGATCGAGATTGGTGCCCACGGGGTGGGGGAGGGGCTCACGAGTTGCGTGCTGGGGCTTGGTGTTGGGCTGACGATGCTGACACCCGGATCATCGCTCGCGCCAGGCTCAGCAGAGGCGACATCTGGCGCAATGCCCACGCCAGCGAGTGCGAGCACCAGGCTCGCCAGCACCACGCCGCCGCGGCGCAGCACCTTGCCCGGCACCAGGCTCAAGGCGAAGCCCTTGCGGAACGGCTGCTCCACGAAGCGATACATGAGTGCTGCAACGAGCACGCTGGCAACCACGGCGAGGGCAGTTGTTGCTTCATTCATGGCGACGCCGAAGTACGTTGGCAGAATAAGGATCGGCCAGTGCACCAGGTAGAGGCTGTAGCTGATGCGCCCAATGGCACGCAGCGGCGCGAGCGAGAAGAGTGCACGCATCGCCCTGCCACCCGCGGCACTCACCGTGCCGCGTAGCCCGATCGTGGCCATGCCACCAATGAGCGCCACCGAGGCAACGCCCGAGAGTGGCCCCGCGATGCCGGGGTAGCCCTTCTCGCCTGGAAGCAGCAGCGTGAGGGCGGCGATCATCGCCAGGCCGATTGGCGCGAGGGGGATGCGTCGCAGCGCGTTGCTGGCAAGGATTCGTGTCTCAAGCAGCGCGAGTAGGCCGCCCGCAGCGAGGCCATAGGCGCGTGTCGGCAACAGGTAATACGCCCAGATCGGTTCTGTTGGCGTTAACAGTACCGCAGAGATTGTGGAGCCGACAGCGATCACGGCGAGCGTGATCAGAATGCCGCGACGCCGGTCAATCTTCCAGGCGGCGCCAAGCAGGAGTGGGACGACGAGATAGAACTGCTCTTCGACGCCGATCGACCAGAGTGGAAGGAGCGGCGATGGCTCAGTGCTGCTGAAGTAGTCAACCGCCTGCAGTCCGAAGGTGATGTTCGCGGCACCCGCGAGTGCGGCGGCGCCATCCTTTGCGGTGCGTGCCAGTGTTGTGGGGTCGTTCAGTAGGGCAACAACGGCCACAGTGAGCAGGATCGTTGCGGCAAGGGCGGGGGCGATGCGTCGAATGCGTCGTGCGTAGAAGTCGCGGAAGCTGATCCCGTTTCCTGCCTCAAGGCCGCGGAGCAGAATGCCCACAATCAGGTAGCCCGAGAGGGCGAAGAAGATGTCGGGTCCGAGTGCTGCGCCGGGGATCTGCAGGCCGGCGTGCGCCGCCACCACCAGTCCTACGGCGAGCCCGCGCAGCCCTTCAATCTCAGGTCGAAAGGGGGTCTCACTCGCCTGGCGGGGGGTGCTCTTCATGCGTGCAGTATGGCGCACGGGGGTAGGCGCGGGTGCGCTAAGGTTCGCGCATGACCACGCCTGCCAAGCGCCCCACGATGATCGTCGACTGCGACCCAGGGCACGATGACGTCTTCGCGTTGGTCGTGGCGAATCACTACGCCAATCTGATCGGCATCACCGCCGTTCACGGCAATGCACCCCTCTCGCGCACCCTGCCAAACACGCTGATCGCCTGCGACGTCTTCGGCATCGGTGCCCCCGTCTTCGCTGGCGCCGACCGCCCGCTCGTGGCACCGCCACGCAACGCGCCACACATTCACGGCGAGTCGGGCCTCGGGGGCCCAGAGCTCCCGCCGGTACGGCGCACCGCTGAGAAGACTGGCGCAGTCGAAGCGATCATCGAACTGGTGCGCAAGCACGAAGGGGAGGGGGTCTGGCTCGCGCCACTCGGCCCGCTCACCAACATCGCCCTCGCCCTGCGCGCCGCCCCAGATCTTGGTCGTCGAATTGCGGGGATCTCCCTCATGGGTGGCGGCACCTTGCACGGCAACCGTGCCCCACACGCCGAGTTCAACATCTGGGCCGACCC
>JAEMRB010000148.1 GCA_016463555.1 Chloroflexota bacterium | reverse complement strand
GGCATGCGCCTCGTCGTAGCCGATTCTCCCGAGCCAGCGGTGCTCAAACTCCATGCCTAGAGCGTAGCCTCCCGCGCTCCCCATGCGCTATCCTCACCCCCCACGCGGGAGTAGCTCAGTTGGTAGAGCGTCTGCTTCCCAAGCAGAAGGTCGCGAGTTCGAGCCTCGTCTCCCGCTCCAAGCCCCGCCGCAGACACGCCAAGGGGACTATGATCCCGCAATGGTGAAAGACGGGCGCAAACATCTGACGACCGACGCCCCAGCCACCCTTGCGGTGCATGCGGGCGAGGCCCCCGATCCCACAACACGAGCGCACAACCTCCCGATCTTCCAAACGGCAACCTTCAGCTTTGAGACTGCCGACGAGAAAGAGGCGGCCGTTGATGCGGCGGCGGAGTTCACGCCGCAGGCCTACTTCTATACGCGCGTTGGCAATCCAACCACCGACGCCCTCGAAGCGAAGATCGCCGCGCTTGAGGGCGCGGAGGCCGCGGTCGCATCATCAACCGGCATGTCGTCGGTCTCGGCCTCCTTGCTCGCGCACCTGAAGGCTGGGGATCACCTGATCGTTGCGGATGACCTCTTCATCGGAACCCAAATGATGTTTGAGGGCGACTTCCCGAAGCGCAACATTGAGGTGACCTCGCTCCCCATCACCGATCTTGCTGGCGTGCAGGCTGCAATCAAGCCAAACACCCGCGTGATCTACGCTGAGCTCTTGTCGAATCCGTGGAACCGGGTAACTGATATCCCGGCACTCGCAAAGATGGCACATGACGCGAAGGCAATCCTCATCATCGACAACACCTTCATCAGCCCCGCGGCAGTGCGCCCGCTCTCAATGGGTGCCGATCTCGTCTTGCACGCCAGCACAAAATGGATCTCAGGTCACGGCGATGCACTGGGTGGTGTCGTCTCTGGCTCCACAGCTCTCCTCAATCCGATTCGCCGTCTCACCGACTGGTACGGCGGAACGGCAAGCCCATTCAACTCGTGGCTGATCGCCCGCGGCACGCGCACCCTCCCACTGCGCGTGGAGCGCGCAACGGAGAATGCCAATAAAGTCGCTGCCTTCCTCGAGAAGCACGAGAAGGTGGAGTGGGTTCGCCACCCGAGCCTCGCCTCACACCCAGACCGCGCCGTTGCAGAGAAACTCCTCAAGGGCAACTGGGGCGGCATGCTCGCCTTCAAGCCACGTGGTGTAAACGGTGACGACCTTGGCGCGATGCGCGCCTTTTCCGACAACCTCAAGATGTGTGCAATTGCCGTAAGCCTCGGCGAGGTCGACACGTTGGTCTATCCGATGCCGAAGCGCGGCGGGATCTTCCGCATCAGCATCGGTATCGAAGCGGCAGATGACATCATTGCCGACTTCAGCCAGGCGCTCGACCACGTCCGCTGAGGTAAGCACCGAGACGCTCGTCCTCACGTGGGAGGAGCTGAACGCGCACGTCGAAGCGCTGGCGCTACAGATTCAAGCCCTCCCCGCAGATCAACGTCCCGATGCGATCCTTGCCATCAGCCGCGGCGGCTTGGTTCCTGGTGCGATGCTCGCCTATCGACTCGGCATTCGTGATCTTCTGATCGCCGTCGCCGAACACTACGATGCCGCCGGTCGGCGACCTGAGCCGACCATTACGCGCATGCCGTCAGAAGAGTCACTGAAGGGGCGCTCGATCTTGATCGTCGATGAGGTCTGGGAGAGTGGCCGCACCCTTGCCCTTGTGGCAGAGCGAGCCCGGGCCGCTGGTGCAACCGTGCGCACCGCCGTCGTTCATCACAAGCCTGGCAAGAGCGAGGTGCCTGG
>JAEMRB010000053.1 GCA_016463555.1 Chloroflexota bacterium | reverse complement strand
GCGGTGGGGAGCGTCGCAACCCATGACTTCCGCGGCGGCGAGGAGTACACAGAGTTTCACCGTCTCGTCTTCTGGGAGAAGCTCGCCGAGATTGCCGCAGCCCATCTGCAGGCGGGATCGCTCGTGAGCATTGATGGCCGCCTTAAGACCCACGAGTGGGAGAGCGAAGGGTCGCGCCGCTGGATGACCGAGGTGATCGTGAATCGCCTGGAGTTCCTCGGTCCAAAGCCGCAGTCCGGTGACCCGGTGGCACAAGGGTCAGAGCCGACTGATCTCGGTGAGGCCGAGTACGGCGAGGAGATCGCGCCAGTTCGCGCCTAGCGCTCGTCGTCGACGCTCTCTGGCGCCGCGTCGTCATGGGCGAGGTTCCAGAGGCGTCGACGTTCAAGCCCCCACAGGGTGGCGATACGTCGAATCGCCGCGCTGCGCGACTCACCCGCCGTCACAGCGCGCCCCACAAGTTCGAGTGCTGCCGCATATGGGCCCTCGGGATCATCGGTGTCAGGTAGATCTGCGGCCGCCTGCGCACCGACAACGATGACGAACTCACCGCGCGCATCGATCTCTCCCGCGCTCACCGCCGCTGCGAGTTGGCCGAGGGTGCCGCGGCGAATCTCCTCATGCAACTTGGTGAGCTCGCGACAGAGGGCACCAAGTCGGTCGTCGCCGCAAACGCGCGCCAGATCAACCAGTGTCGCGGCCACACGCGGCCCCGCCTCATAGATCACGGTGCCGCGCTCATCAGAGGCGATGGCACCAAGAACCTTGGTTCGGTCGACGCCACTCCGCGGCAGGAAACCTTCAAATGACCAGCGTGGGCCGGTGACGCCCGCTGCGACGACCGCCGCGAGGAGTGCGGATGCGCCGGGGATAGGGATCACACGGATCCCTGCAGCGACCGCAGCGGCAACGAGCGTTCCCCCTGGGTCACTAATTAGTGGCGTGCCAGCGTCGCTGATCAGCGCGACAGCGGTGCCAGACTGCAGCCGGGCGATGATCGGCGCAACTCGGTCGGCCTCATCGAAACCTGGAAGGGCCGTCACCTCTGTCTGCACGCCAATGCTGGCGAGGAGCGGGCGAGAGACACGCGTGTCTTCGGCAACGATCAGTCCAACCTCGCGAAGCACCGCCGCTGCACGCGGCGTGAGATCGGCGAGATTACCGATCGGGGTGGAGACGATATGCAACGCCCCAGGCGTTGCGCCACCGCCGCGCAGGTCGTCAGTCAAGCTTCGGGCGCCGCCGAGGGTAGAGATAGTCGCTCCCACTGCTCCGCCCCCCCACCTTCGCGATTGGCGGCATCTGGCGCTTGAACTCTGATCGACGAATCATCTCACTGACCCGTAAGACGAATTCGCGATCAAAGCCCTCCGCGATCACATCCTCAAGCGGAAGGCGACGATCAACGATGCGGTAGAGCACGCGATCAAGGGTTGGGTAATCAAATCCACCCTCACCCTCGTCGGTCTGACCCGGCCAAAGATCGGCGCTCGGCGCCTTCTCAATGATCTGCGTCGGCACGCCGAGGTGGCGCGATAGCTCGCGCACCTGCGTCTTGTACAGATCGCCGATTGGGTTGAATGCCGAGGCGGCATCGCCGAAGATCGTGGAGTAGCCGATCAGCATCTCACTCTTGTTCCCCGTGCCGACCACTACCCCACGGTGCAGGGCGGAGCGGTCATAGAGCGTGGTCATTCGCAATCGTGCCGCCATGTTCCCCCGACGCACTGGAGTCACGCTCTCACCTGCGGGAAGGTTCGCGAGCAGCGCCGCCAACGGGGCCTCAATCGAGATGAGTTCGCTCTGGCAGCCGAGGTCGCTCACGATCGCCTCCGCGTCAGCCTTTGAGCTGGGGGATGACGACGCGGTTGGCATCAGCACCACCACGAGGCGATCTGCGCCAATGGCGGCGGCAGTTAGATAGGCAACGAGTGCGGAGTCGATGCCGCCGGAGAGGCCCAGCACCACGCGCTCGGCGCCGGTGCTCGCCACGTGCGAGGTGATGAAGGAGCGGCACATGGCGGCGACCATCTCGGGATCGATCGCCAGTTCGTCGTGCGGTGTCCTACCGCTCTCGCCACTCATGAGGCTGCCTACGCCTCCTCGAGGCCGGCGCGGGTGGCGATGATGCGGTCGTATTCGCGGCGCGTCAGCTCCAGACGCTCATCACGCAGGAGTGGGAGTGCGGTGCGGGCGCGTGCCACCTCGTCAAGATCGATCTCGGCCAAGAGGAGCGCCTCTTCGAAGAGTGGCGCCTCTGCGAGCACGACACCGTCGGGCCCAATCACGCGCGAGCCGCCCCAGAAGATCAGTGACTCGTCGACGCCGACCCGATTGGTGAAGGCAACATAGGAGGTCGTGAGCGCCGCGGTCGCACGAAGGAGGGTGCCCCAGGATGCTGCGGAGCCAAGCCCCTGATCGGCATCCACGCTTGCGCCACGCGCCGGCCCCGCCGCCACGTTGATGAGAAGCTCGGCCCCATCCTGCGCAAGGATCGATGGCAGCGTTGGATGCCAGAAGTCCTCGCAGACGCCAATGCCGATTCCGACATCGCCCTGAACCGCTGATCCACCAAGGGCCGCTCGGGTCGCGCGAATCGCATCACCCGCCGCGAGAAAGCGTCGCTCATCAAAGAGTCCGTACGTTGGTAGATAGCACTTGCGCGCCACATGTCGCACCTCACCACCCTCTAGTAGGGCTGCGGCGGCGAAGAGTCGATGGTCATCGGTCGACTCAACAAATGAGACAACTGCAGAGGGGCCGCCGCTCGTGAGCTTTGCCAGCGCTTGGAGGCGTGGATCGCTGCGTCGCATCGCAACCTCTGGCGCGAGGTCTTGCAGTTGATATCCGGTGAGGCCGAGCTCGGGGAAGATCACAAGGTCGGCGCCCGCGGCACGAGCCTCAGCGATCTTCGCTTGATGCAGGGCGAAGTTCTGCGCGAGGTCGCCAAGTGCCGGGGCGATTTGCGCGAGGGCGAGCACTCTACGTCGCATCAGCCCCTACTTTTGCAAGTCCCACGTGTGGATTGACCACGCGTATAACGGGCTTTGCACATCTGCCGCTTGCGTCGCCCAGGTAAAGCGGTTCCGAAGCAGTGCATAAGAAGGATCCCCCCAGAGGAGGAGATACGGCCGCTCGCTACGTCGGAGCGATTGAATGGTGGCGTAGATACCGACGCGCGAGCTAATGCTCCCAGCTGAGACGCCTTGGGCCAGGAGCTGATCGACGCCCGAGCTCGACCAGCAGACGAAGTTCTTCCCAGCCGGTGCCTCTTCGGTTGGGCAGGCGCTGGAGGCGAAGATATCCGAGTCATCGGGATCAAGGCTCCACTGCCACGCGCCGAGATAGAGATCAAAGTCGTTTGGGTAGCGCAGCCGTGGCGCGATGTCCGTGGCAAACGGAAGTTCGGCGACGGCGAGCGAGATGCCGCACTCAGCAACCTGGTCAACGATCAGCTGGGCCGCACGGGTTCGCGCAACCTGGCCCTCCCGAACGATGATGTCGGCCTCAAGTCGCGTACCGGCGCGAGCGAAGACGCCATCCTCACCTGCGACCCATCCGTCGGCAATGAGCGCGGCGCGTGCACCAGCGACATCGCGCGTGGCCTCTGCTGCGGCAGGATTTTCAGCCGCCCACGAGGTTGGCGCCACGGTGCTGGAGATCTTGATCCCGGTCTCATCTGTTGCGCCAGTGATGATTGCTGGCAGGTCGACGCACGAGGCGATGGCGCGGCGGGTAACGCTGCTGGCGAAGAGGCGCCCTTCGCGTGTATTGAACGCAAGGTAGTTGTAGCCGCGAAGCGACGCCATGTGGAGCAGCGTGGCATCGTCGCTCACGCTCAGACCAGCAACATCTGCGGCTCGAAGGTCAGGGGCCCAATCAATCGCACCCCCCTGAAAGGCCTTCACCAAACCGGCTGGCGATGCAAAGACCGTAAGGGTCATCGCCGACATCGGCGGCTCGCCAAGGGCGAATCCCTTGAAGGCGGCGAGCTGCACGAAGGTACCAGGCACACGCTCGACGAATTCGTACGGTCCAGCGCCGATGGGCGCGCTCTGTACGTCGAGAAGTAGGAACGCTGCGCCAAGTTGCCCTTCAGTTGGTGCGAGGAGGAGTCCCTCCAGCGCAGCCAGCCGCACGTAGAGCGCACGTGCGTACTGTTCGTCGTCGCGGCTCCCCGTCGGCTCGCCAGCGCTGCTGAGTTGCGGATAGCCGCGTGGGTCTGGCAGATCGAGGCCAGCGTCGGCAAGGGTGCGCTCCAGCTCGGTGACGCGCGATGCATAGGTGCAGTTTGTCCCCCCCGAGGCGGCGCATCCGCCGCCGTCAATATCGGCGGCAATGTTCTCGCGGGTCAGGGAGACCGCATTGCGATCTGCCGCTTGAACCTTGGCTTGGAGTCGAGCCAGTGATGCGGTGAGCGTGCCCTTGGGGAGGATTGGGATGGTGAGTCCGCGTGTCTGCCAGGGTGCCCATGGCGACTTCAAGGTGAAGGTGAGCGCACCGTCCGCCTCCGCCTCCACAGAGGCCAGGTGGTTCCCGACCACGGCGCAAATGTCGCTCACAAGCGGACAGCGCGTTGAGGCTGCAAGTTCATAGGTAAAGATCACATCGTCGGTGGTGAGTGGCGATCCATCGTGGAAGGTGAGCCCCGAGCGCAGTGTGACGCGCCACTTCGTGCCGCCTGCCGCACTCGAGGCGTCGCCATCGGCGAGCACGGGGGTTGGCGCGAAGGCGGCATCGGCGCGGTAGAGGCCAGCATGGACCATGGAGCCAACGAGGGCGGAGGCATCGTCGGTATAGGCGAGCTCTAGGCCGGCGGGCTCACCGACGATTCCGACCTGCAGGGTGCGACCGGAGATGACCGTGCAGCCAGCGAGCAGGGTTGCCGTTAAGAGAGCTGCCGCAAGGATCTTTAGGCTCCGATGCATCGGCATCTCCCCTCTCGCTCTCTCGTGGATCGGCGGGTGCCGATCTCCCCACAGGATAAGGGTTTGCCGTGCACTTTTGTGGCGGAGCGACCCGCCCGCACGAATCGCCTATGCGGCGAGGGCCGCGTAGGCGCGCTCAACGAGGCCGCACTCTGTCTGGAAGTCCAGGAGGGCAATCGCCTCATCCATCGGCACCCAGCGCACCTCGTCGAACTCTTTATCCCACTGATCGAACGAACCGCCGATCGCTTCCATCAGGTAGTAGTGCACCGTTTTGTCGATGCGCTCCCCGCCGCGCGTAAACGAGTAGTGAATGGCATCAAAATACGAGAGGATCTGCACCTCAAGGCCCGTCTCTTCGCGCACCTCGCGAAGCGCCGTCTCCTCCCGGGTCTCACCCTCTTCAGGGGTCCCCTTCGGAAGTGACCAGATGAAGCCGTCGCGCTCTCGACGACGGCGTCCAATCACGATCTCTGGTCGGCCGCCGACACCTCGAATGACGAGGCCTCCAGCCGACATTGCGCTGCGGCGTGTTGCTCCCATGCGCTGCTCCCTCACCTTACCGATGGGCGGGCGGCCAGGGCCGTACCCGCAATTGAGCCGATGGTAGCCCCCGCAGCGGCGGCGCGCTGCTCAGGCGCGGGGCGCTACCCTAGGGGCACGCGTGGCGACGCAGCAGCGGCCGCGCACAACAGAGGGGAGGGCCCGTGGGAGACCACTTTTCAGCACGACGCTCGCTCGGCGCGGGTCTCCCTGACCGCATTGCCCTAGAACTCCTTCCACAGCCAGCAACTCCCTGGGGGCAACTCCCGCTAGTGCTGAAGATCCTTATTGAGGGTGCCGCTCGACGCTCTGGCGATGGCTTCGTACAGCCCGAGGACCTGCACGCCTACCTCGCATGGCGGCCGGGGGCCTCGGCATCGGCGACGGGCGATGAGCGCGAGGTCCCCTTCTCCCCCGCGCGGGTGGTGCTGCAGGACTTCACCGGTGTGCCCGCCGTCGTTGACCTTGCCGCTCTCCGCAACGCAGCGGCTGAGCTGGGCATTGATCCGCATCGCATCAATCCGCAGGTTCCCGCCGACCTAGTGATTGACCACTCGGTACAGGTAGATCGCTGGGCAACGCGCGAAGCACTCGAGCAGAACGTTGCAAAGGAGTACGAGCGCAACACGGAGCGCTACCAGCTGCTGCGCTGGGCGCAGGGTGCCTTCGACAAGTTCCGCGTCGTTCCGCCTGGAGCCGGAATCGTGCACCAGGTCAACCTTGAGAACCTCGCCACCGTTGTGCGCGTCGAAGAGGTTGACGGTGCGCCACTCGCCTTCCCCGACAGCTGCGTCGGCACCGACTCGCACACCACCATGATCTCGGGCCTCGGCGTGCTCGGCTTCGGCGTCGGTGGCATCGAGGCCGAGGCGGTCCTTCTCGGCGAACCACTCTTCTCGCCCATTCCAACCATCGTGGGACTGCGACTCACCGGGCGGCTCCCCGCAGGAACCACCGCAACAGATCTGGTTCTCACCGTCACCGAGCGACTTCGCGCGCACGGCGTCGTTGGTGCGTACGTTGAGGCATTCGGCGATGGGCTGGCAACAATCTCCCTCGCCGACCGAGCAACGATCGCCAACATGTCGCCCGAGTTCGGCGCAACGACAACGCTCTTCCCAATTGATGAGATCACCCTCGACTATCTGCGAACGACGGGGCGCAGCGGCGAGAGCATCGCACTCGTTGAAACCTACGCGAAGGCGCAGGGCCTCTGGCGCACCGCTGGTAGCGAGCCGCTCTACGACGCCATCGTGCACATTGAACTTGGTGAGGTGGTTCCGTCGTTGGCTGGACCACGACGCCCGCAAGACCGCGTAGATCTGCCGAACCTCGGCGCGAGCTTCGCCACCGCCTATCCCGATCGTGCCGGTGCAGGCGCACATCGCGCCACCGCAACCTCAACGAACGGCAACTACGAGCTGCACGATGGCGCGGTGGCGATTGCCGCGATCACCTCGTGTACCAACACCTCAAACCCATCGGTAATGATCGCCGCCGGTCTCCTCGCCCAGCGTGCCGTCGCGCGCGGCATGCAGGTGCCAGCGTGGGTGAAGACGAGCCTGGCACCAGGCTCCAAGGTGGTGACCGCCTATCTCGAACGCGCGGGGCTCCTTGCACCGCTTGAAACGCTCGGCTTCAACGTGGCCGG
>JAEMRB010000052.1 GCA_016463555.1 Chloroflexota bacterium | reverse complement strand
CGTGGCGGTGATCCGTGCGAAGGCTAAGGTGGACGTCGCCCGCATCAACGAGTTGGAGCGCACTACCGATCACGACGTCGTCGCCTTTGTGAGCCAGCTTGCGGAGAGCGTTGGCCCAGAGGGTCGCTGGATTCATCATGGGTTGACCAGCAGCGACGTCGTTGACACCGCTCTCGCACTGCAGATGCGCGATGCTGCTGCGCTCCTCGACACAGGGCTCGCGACACTGCTCGGCACCGTCATTCGCCGCGCTCGCGAGGAGCGCGACACAATCATGATCGGGCGCACACACGGCATGCACGCAGAGCCAACCACCATGGGCGCGAAGATGGCGAACTGGGCGTTTGAAGTTTCGCGGGCGCGTGAGCGCATCGCTCTCGCAGCTGCTGAAGCGGCTACAGGAAAGATCTCCGGGCCTGTCGGCACCTACAGCCAGATCAGCCCAGAGATTGAACAGATCGCACTAGCAGCGCTTGGCCTTCGTGCCGACCAGGCGAGCACACAGATCGTGCAGCGCGATCGCCACGCCGCCTTTGTGAGTGCGATCGCCATTGCCGGCGGCACCCTCGAGCGCATCGCTACCGAGATCCGACACCTGCAACGTTCTGAGGTTGACGAGATGCGCGAGCCGTTCCGCGCCGGCCAGGCTGGCAGCTCGGCAATGCCGCAGAAGCGCAATCCGATCAAGAGTGAACGAATCGCCGGTCTCGCCCGCCTCTTGCGCGGCTATGCCGCTGCGGCGATGGAGAACCAGCCGCTCTGGCACGAGCGCGACATCAGCCACAGCTCTGCGGAGCGCATCCTGCTCCCCGATGCCACCTCACTTCTCGCCTTCATGACGGACTCACTCAACGGCGTCATTGACGGTGCTGAGATCCGCCGCGAGCGCATGCTGGCGAACCTTGCAGGTGGGCTCGGGCTGCACGCTGCATCGCGGCTACTCACCGCGCTTGTTGATTCGGGGATGCAGCGCGATGCCGCCTATTCGATTGTGCAAGCTGCGGCGACGAGCGCGCGCGATGGCAACCGACAACTACATGAGGTGTGTTTGGTAGATGCCAGCATTACCGCTGCGCTCAGCAGCGGCGCGCTGCTCAAGCTCTTTGACCACCGCGCCGCGACGGTGCATGCAGCACTACTCGTTGATCGATTGGCTCAATTAGAAACTCGGGGATAAATCGAACGGCCGAGACCCCGAAGGGTCCCGGCCGTCCGGGTTGCTCTAAGAGCTACTGGACTCAGCGCGCTGGGCGTCGGGTCGAGAAGCAGTTGTCGCAGTAAACCGGCTTGCCGCTGGTTGGCAGGAAGGGGACCATGGTCTCCTTGCCGCAATCCGAGCAGGTTGCTGGGTGCAACTCGCGTGGTCCGCGAGGTGCGCGTGGGGCGCCGTAGCCGCCGGCGCTGTAAGAGCTGCCACCGGTGTAGCCGCCGAAGCCGCCACCCGCTGAACCACCCTCGCGCTGCGCCTTACGGGCATTGCGGCATGGTGTGCAGCGCTTTGGCTCCGTGAAGCCGCGCTCAGCGTAGAACTCCTGGTCCCGCGCTGTGAATACGAATTCCTGGCTGCAATCCATGCAGACCAAGTTCTTGTCTGTGTACATTCCGTTCACTCCTAGTGCTGGCTCGCCTCGTGGTCCGATGCTGGTCTCGCGAGCCCTGGATGGGAACGGTTGACTGATCTCGGTCGCGTGCGTGCGTGCTTATGTCCACCGAAGCCCGGGGGACCTCCGTAGCATACGGCATCCCGCTCATCTCTCATAGGGGCTGCCCTACAATCAGCCCCAATGGGGTGCCGCTGGCCCCCCGAAGACTCGTGGAGGTCCCTACGAATGCCCAGTCGAACCCTCGTCGCCGCCCTCGCCGCTGAGACGATCGGCACCTTCCTCTTCTTCGTGGTCGGAGCGGGCGCGGTGATCATGGACGCCCAGACCGGCGGGGAGATTGGCCTCCTCGGCATCGCCCTCGCCCACGGCCTCGTTCTTGCCGCCCTTGGCACCGCCTTCGCCCCGATCAGTGGCGGGCAGTTCAACCCGGTGGTGACCGTGGCCCTCTGGCTGGTTGGCAAGGTCCGAACCATTGAGGGGATCCGCTACATCGCGGCCCAGCTGGTCGGCGCCGTCGCCGCCGGGTTCGCCCTCAAGCTCGCCTTTGGCGGCTTCGAGGCTGGTGACACCGTCTGGTCGTTCGCCCGCGGCGGAGCACCCGCTGTTGCTGCTGGCCTGACCCAGGTCACGGCGATCGCCATTGAGGCGGTCCTCACCGCGGTCCTCGTATACGCCGTACTGCTAACCGCCGTTGATAAGCGTGCGCCGCAGATGGGCGCCATTTTTATTAGCGGCGCGATCATCGCCGACATCATGGTGGGCGGCCCGCTCACCGGCGCGGCAATGAACCCGGCGCGCTGGTTCGGCCCTGCGTTGGCGCTTGGCGACCTGTCGGCCGCCGTCGTCTACATCGTTGGGCCGCTCATCGGTGCGGTCGTGGCAGCACTCTCCGTTCGCTACCTCTTCGCCGAGCGCTAAATGCCAGGCGACGATTGGGCGGCACGGCGCCCTTCGTGGCTGAAGGGGGCACAGCGCTGGCTCGGTCGACTGATTGGACTCGTTGTGCCACTGCATGCGCGCCTGGCGCTTGCGACCAACGGTTGGGTGTCGCCCAACCTTGGTGGACGACCGGGAATCATTCTGGAGACGATCGGGCGACGCAGCGGTACGCCACGTCGTGTCGTACTTACCTATCTCCCCGACGGTGAGCGCATTGTGGTGACCGCCAGCAACTACGGCCGCGAGGGGCATCCCGCCTGGTATCGCAACATCGAAGCCGAGCCGAGCGTCACGATCATCTACAAGCGCTTCCGGCGACCATATCGCGCACGCATTGCCGTTGGCGAAGAGCGGCTGAGCTACCTGCGTGCAACGGATGATGCGACGTACGGCGTCTATGCGGCGTATGCGCGGAAGACTTCGCGAGAGATCCCAGTTGTCATTCTTGAGCCAACGCCTAAATGAGCGGCGCTGCTGCCGCACTGAGCACCGCGCGCCGGCGCCTCGTTGTTGACTCGCTTGGCATCTGGGCCATCGCCATCATCGTTGGCGGCATCTTCGGCTTTACTGCGCGCCAGGGTGGGCTCTCTCTCGTTGAGGCGATCGCCTTCAGTTCGATCCTCTTTGCTGGCGCGTCGCAATTTGCCGCCGTTGGGCTCCTGGTCGTCAACACGCCGTGGCCATCGATCGTGCTGTTGGTGTGGCTGCTCAATGCACGGCACCTCCTCTACTCCGCCTCTGTCGCTCCGTACACCACGAAGCTCTCGCTGAAGCTTCGGGCGGGGCTCGCCTATCTGCTCACCGACGAAGCGTTCGCCCTCACCACGGCGCACATTGCACGCCTCGGCCGAATCGACGTAAAAGGTGCCTGGTATGCGGGGCTCACGATCTTTGTTCCCTGGAACCTCGCAACAGCCGCCGGATGGCTCGCCGGTGCAGCGCTCCCCGACCCAGCAACCATCGGTCTCGATGTGGTCTTCCCCGCGGCAATGGCTGGGCTCGCCATCGGCCTCGTCAAAGATCGCGCAGCGCTCGTTGCGCTTCTGGTTGGCTGTAGCAGCGCAGTTGCCGCAGCGCTCCTGATTGATCCAAGCGCGGCGATCATGATTGGCGGCCTCGTTGGACCACTGGCAGGGCTCGCACTCTTTCGGAGGCGCGCGTGAACAACGACCTCTTGAGCGCCGATCTAATCCCGCTCGCGATCCTTGGCGGGCTCGGCACGTATGCGGCGCGCGCACTGCCAATGCTGGTCCCTGGCATTGATCGCCTGCCACCCGCCGTCCTTGAGTACCTTCGGCTGATCGGCCCAGCGGTGCTGGGCGCGATTGCTGCGGCGTCGGTGTTTGTGCAGGGCGGTGCGTTCACCGTTGGCCCTGAGGCGGTCGCCGTGTTTGCGGGCGCTGCTGCGGGCCGCTGGTGGGGCAATCTACTTGTAGGCATGGCGCTCTCCGTGTTGGTGGTGCTCGCACTGCGCGCTATCCTTGGCGCATGATTGACCTGAACGGCATCCAGCTTCGGAATCGTTTGGTCACCAGTTCAAGCCTCCTCGGCTACGGCGCACCGAAGGGCCGCTTTGCAATTACTGGCCTCTCGCCGCTCGTAAACTTCGTCGATCTGCGGCGCTTCGGCGCGGTCACCGTGCGCACTGTGACTGAGCAGCCACGCGAGGGGCACTTCACCCTGCGTGAGTCGTGGGGGCCAACCGACCTCCCCGAGTTCTTCCGCCTCTATCGCGGCGCACTCCAAGAGGCCGACGGGGGCTGGCTCAATGCGTTCGGCTGGTCAAACATTGGGATTGAGCGCTACTTCGATGAGTACTTCCCGCGCACGAGCGAGCAGAATCGCATCCTCTCACTCGGTGGCTTTAGCGCCGATGAGTTCTCATCGCTTGTGGAGACGGTGAACCGTCGCGCCAAGCCTGGTGAGCTCGCCGCCGTGGAGTTCAATGTCTCCTGCCACAACGTCAACTTCGACTTCAGCGCGATCATTAAAGAGGTGCTGCGACGTGCGGTGCCCGCTTCGCGCTTCCCGGTGATCCTGAAGCTCTCCCCCGACTTCGACTACCTCGAGCATGCCCGGCTTGCCGAGGCGACGGGGGTCGCTGCGATCTCTGCGATCAACACCGTGAAGGGGCTGCGGCTTGACCCAGCAACCGGGGCACCGCTTCTGAAGAACCGCTACGGAGGCCTCTCTGGGCGCGCGATCAAGCCGATCGGGCTGCGTGTGGTGAGCGAGCTGCGCGAGGCGGGGATCAAGCTCCCGATCATTGCCGGCGGCGGCGTGCGCACCTTTGATGACGTACGTGAGTACGGTTGGGCGGGGGCCGACGCCTGCTCACTCGGCTCCGAGGCGTGGCTCAAGCGCATCTGGTCGCTCCCATTTGCACCGCTGCATGCGCTGCACATTCGCCGACTGATCGGCCAAGTAGAGGGGTGGAGCCCACGATGAGGATCACCGAGGCCGACCTCACGCCAATTGAGGCGAAGCTCGTTGCGGCGGCGCGTGCCATTCGTCCGCGCGCATACGCGCCGTACTCTGGTTACACGGTTGGCGCGGCCGCAGCCGACGAGAACGGCGGGATACACGTTGGCGCAAACATGGAGGGTGTCGACTACACCCTTACCGTGCACGCCGAACAGCACACGATGAATGCGATGCGCCTAGCGACCGATGCTCGGGCCGTTGCGCTGGCGTTCGCGGTGCAGTCGCCGGCCGATGCACCTGCGCCATGCGGCATTTGCCGTCAGAGAATTCGCGAGTTCGCGGCGTCGCTTTCGATTCCGATCGTTGCCGTCAACCTTGATGAGCGGCTCGAGATTCTACGAATCAATCGCTACCCGTTTGATCTGCTCCTGCCGAACTCATTCGGCCCGGAAAACATCGGTAAATAAAAACGCCCCGCCGCGGCATCAGCCGCAACGAGGCGCTTCTATCTGATCGCCAGCGTTAGCTGCGGAGATCCTTATACGCCGCCCAGAGGACTGGGAGGCTTACCAGGAAACCGAGCAGAAAGACGATCGGATCGTTCACTTGCTCTTCTTTGCGAGCAGGCTGCCGAGCGAAAGGATCGCTGGGACCCACAGGCCGATGTAGATCGCGGTCTCGGTGCTCTGGGCAAAGCCAGCACCAAAGTAGTGCGCGAGTGAAAGCGCGAGGCTGGCGACTGCAGCCAAGATGTACAGGTTCTTCGAATCCATGTTTCCTCCCTAACGTTTGAGCTGGACTTCAGCCCTGCCGAAAACGGTAGCCGATCCGCCTAAATAACTCAATCTTTCAGGGCTGGTACTGCCGGATCATCGCCGGCGCTGAGTTCCACCCGCTCGATCTTCTCGCCTCGGTCAAGCACCTTCTTTGAGGAGATCTTGATCTGCTCAATGTCTTTATTGGCCTGGCCGAAGTGGGTTTCGAGGCTCTCTACACGCTCGCCAAGGCGGCCCACATCGTCAAGGATGAGGCGCACCTCACGCTGAATCAGGGAGGCCTGCGCGGCGATCTTGGTGTCAATGTAGACCGAGCGAAGATTGGTCAGCCAACCATGAATCGTGTTCGGGCTGGCGAGGTAGACGCGCTTCTTGCTCGCGTACTCGACCAGATCGGCAAAGTGCTGCAGCAGCTCACCGTAGATGGACTCTGCCGGAATGAACATGAGGGCAAGATCACGGGTCTCCCCCTTGATGAGGTACTTCGACGAGATGTCGTCGATATGCTTCTTTACGTCGACCTTGAACTGGCGCTCAGCAACGATCCGCGTGGCGTCGTCACTAGCGGCGAGCATGCTGCGATACGACTCAAGTGGAAACTTTGAATCGACGGCGAGGTCACCGCCACGCTCACCGAAGCGGATGAGGCAGTCAACCCGGGCACGATTCGAGAGGGTTGCCTGGAATTCGTAGAGCTCGGCGGGGAGCACATCTTCCACGATCTGCTCCAGGCGCACCTCGCCGAACGCGCCGCGCGCCTGGTTGCTCCCGAGGATGCCGACCAGGTCGACAACCTGGCCCTTCAGCTCTTCAATCTGCTGCTGGGCGCGGTCAATGATGCCGAGGCGTTCGCCCACCTGCTGCAGCTGCTCTGTGGTGCCCTTTGCGCCAGCGGCGAGTGCCTGCTGCACGCTCTCTCGATCGCGGTTGGATTGCTCTACAAGCCCTTGCACCATGGCCGCAAGCTGTGCCGCCTGCATCGCTGTGCTCTGGTCGGGCGGAGTTGGGCGACCAGCGCGCAGCGCTGCATAGATTGACGCAGCGGCGGCGATGCCGGTGAGGAGCACGGCGAGTGCGACGAGTAGATCGTTCATGCCAGCCATCTTGCCTGATCACTGTGCCGACTGTTTGGCACAGTCAGTCGGTCACCCCCAGGGGAACTTTGACTTCTTCTTCAGGATCGGTAGGCCCGTCTTCTCCGACTCAATCACCTTGTAGCCGTCAGGAAGTTCGGCAACGGCACCCTTCCCTGGCTTCTTGGCAAAGAAGTAGAGGTGAACCTGCTTCCCGCTCGCCACGGTGCGCGATCGCACATGGAGGTAGTACTCGGTTCCACGTGAGTTCTGGTAGCTGTACGACATCTCTCCTCCTCCCTCTTGGTGGTCAACAGGTGACCACCTTTCGTGAGCCTACGCCGCTGGGCGGCTACTGCGGAGGGGGTTGCGCGCTACGCCCCAGGTACGGGTGCGGCGCGTTCGAGGAACTCAGGGATGCGCGTGAGGTCGACGTTCCCGCCGCTCAAGATGACGACCACCCGGTCGCCAGGGATCACGGGGATGCGGCCGAAGAGGAG
>JAEMRB010000147.1 GCA_016463555.1 Chloroflexota bacterium | reverse complement strand
CCCGGAAGGCGCGGAGGGCCTCACGTGCGGCGTTGACGCGCCCGTGGTCGATCTCTTGCTCGGTGACGCGTAGTAGCCACGCGATGAAGTCTCCAGCCGTCTCGAGCACGCCGCCTGTTTCATCGACGAGGCCGCCGCCGTTGCCTGTCCACGTCACCGACGGCGTTTGCGTCGGCGTCATCGTGGATGTCGTCGTGTTTTCTAGAGCTAGCGCGATGGCCTCACCGGAGATCGTCAAGCCAAGGACGGTCGCGGTGCATGTCGTGTCGTCCACGGGACTAGTCAACGTGACGGAAGTCGCGCCCACCGGGTGACTTGCTAGCACATAGACGCGGACCTCGTCGCCGGACGATACCTCCTCCATCGTCGCGCTTAGCCCTGCGAGACTGCCCGGCGCGGTTCCGTTGCCTGGGGCGCCGATGATGATGGGCGCATCTCGGGTGAACCACCCGTATACCAGCGAGGGCCCGACCATGACGTCGGCGTATAGTCCCGTAGCTGCCAGCGCGGCACGCACGTCCTCGCCGCGCACGGTGACCACGTCGATCGTCTCGTCGGACGAGAGCACGTCTTGCTCGATTGAGGCGCGCACGCCCTCCCCCGCGGCGCCATATTGAGGTTCCTGAAGGCGCCCCACGACAAACGGACGACGCGCCGTCCACGCGTCTCCTTCTGCCAGCTGGGCAAGCTCAGCCACGCATCCGGCGAGGTCGTGCCCCTCTTCGACTAGCGTCGCGACATCCACGCCGAGGTCGAACTCCACCGGGACGCTACGCCTCGGCGAGTCCGTGCTCCAGAGGTCCAGCGTCTCCGTCATGTCGGCGAGATCGAGCAAACCGTCGGTGATGACGATCGTCCCGCCGTTGCCGTCGTCAATCGTGACCGACTCCTGCCCGAGGTACCACGTCCCTCCAGCGTACTCGAGGCTTATGACCCAGCGGATAGTTCCGGATAGTTGCGCGGTCGTCCAGCGGTCGGTCACAGTTCCTCCTCGAGCCGGATGCTAGACGTGCGGACCATCTCGCCTGTAGCGCCTACACCGCCCCACTCCTTGCCCTGCACCGTCTCGATGCTGACGTCCGAGACGATGCGCCCGTACAGGTGAAGGTCGGAGTGTACGACCATCTGTGTCGAGTTCAGCGCCACGCGCGGCAAGTAAGACAGGTACACGACGGGCTCCGCGCTACCGTTTAGGTAATCCACGATCCCGCGGATCAGGCCCGGCCCATCCTTCGCCGCGGCGACGGGTTCGGGCGTTCCCGTCGAGCTCCCGAGGACGTAGTCCGGCTGCGACACGGTCATGTCCACACCGAGCTCGCTCTGGTCGACGGCGTCGGACCAGCCAAACTCCACAGCCCGCCGGGAGGGGCCCATCACCTGGGCAGTGCGTCGGCCCGAGGAACCCGTGCGGAGATCCACGTTCGGCTCTGTCGTGAGGCTTCGACCCCACGAATATCGACGCCCGAAGACGGCCACGTGCCCGATAAGGCACACGCCCATCTCGTAGTACGCCTCGGCGACAGGCTGCGTCGGGATGGTCAAGCGGTACGCCGAATACTGAGGGTCGTTGTTCCAGACGAGGAGGCCCCCGGGAGACAGGAGCGCACCCGTCGTGCCCGAGATGCCGACTGCCGACACATCGCCGAAGACGGAGAGGCGCGCGTGCTTGCCCGTGGCCTGCGTCCACGCCCCCTCGGTCTGATACTGAATGGTACGCACGGGGCCAGCCGCCGTGTCGAAGGTGAACCGCGCCCCAGCCATGATGCCGTGAGGGTACCAATAGACGCCCGAGGACGGGTTTGTGGACGAAGGGTAAACGAGGTTGGCGCGACGGTTCCACGCAAGCGCCGCCTGTCCCGAGCTGGCGTCCCACGTGCCGATGGCTACGTACACACCGAAGGC
>JAEMRB010000146.1 GCA_016463555.1 Chloroflexota bacterium | reverse complement strand
CCCTCGCGTGCCAGCGCGCCCATGATGCAGCCGAGTGCAAGGGCGTGATTCCCCGCCGGCTCTGGATCGCGGCTCTGCGCCACCGCTGCGCTCCCCGAAGCGAGGAGCGGATCAAGATCAATGCCGAGCAGCGCCGCCGGTACGAGGCCAACGAAGCTGAGTGCGGAGTAGCGACCGCCGATGTCGGCGGGATTCAAGAAGAGGCGACTGGTGTTGACCACCTTTGTGACTCCATCGACGCACGGCGACGGGTCACTAATCGCAGCGAAGTTCGCGGTTGGGTCTTGTGCCAGACCCTTTGCGGCCAGCTGCTGCAGGTTGAGCTCATACGCGTACGCCGCGAACGAGAGCGTCTCGGTCGTGGTGCCAGACTTGCTGGCAAGCAGGTAGTAGCTGCTCTCGGGGCTGAGTCCGGCAATAGCACTGCGTACCGCCTCAGGGTCGGTGGAGTCGCAGATGCGTGCCTTCCCCCAATCGGTAATGTCGGCGAATGCGCGCGCGAGCACTTCAGGGGCGAGTGATGAGCCGCCCATACCGGCAACGACGAAGTCGGTCACGCGCGACGTTGCGCCAGCGACTGGCGCGTCGCCGAACGCTTCAAGCGATGGAATCTCCGTGGTGAAGTGTTCTGGTGCATCGAGCCAGCCGAGACGATTCGCAATCTTCTCCTGCACCTCAACGTCGTTGCTCCAGAGCGTTGCATCGCGTGCGGCGAGGCGCACGGCCCACTCGCCAGTACGAGCGCGGTCAAAGGTGCTCTCAATTGCTGCCAGGTCTGAGGCTCGTCCGATGCGAGCGCGGAAGGGGAGTCGTGGCTCAGCGGTCACGACTGCTCCTCTTCGATATCGGCAACCTTCGCTGTGCGGCGGAGGTATCGCTCCTCGCTACTCGGCTCGGCCAGCAAGAAGGCGGCGAGCGTCTCGAGCGCCGTATCAAGAGAGATGATGTTCGCGCCGAAGGCGAGCACATTCATGTCGTCGTGCACCACCCCCTGTCGGGCCGAAGCTGGATCGTGCGCGATGGAGGCGCGAATGCCGTGGAACTTGTTCGCGGCGATCGTCACGCCGATCCCCGAGCCACAGATCAGTAGACCGCGATCGGCCTGGCCGGCGATCATGCGCTCGGCCACGGCACGTGCGGAGTCGGGGTAATCGTCGGTCAGATCACTCCCATCGCCACCAAGGTCGGCGACGCTCCAGTCAGGGGCGATCTCAGCAATCCGGGCAACGAGCGCCGCCTTTAGCGCGGCACCCGCATGGTCGGCGGCAACGGCAAGGCGGCGTGCCACCTCAGCGAACCTGATGCCCGTCGTGCAGGTGTGGCGTCGGAACGACGCCGTGCACGCTGCCCGCGAGCACGCCCTTGGCGATCTCAACGATGCGCTCTGGGGTGAAACCGAACTCCTTGAAGAGGGTTGGCGCTGGGGCCGAGGCGCCAAAGCGGTCCATCGCAATGATGGCGCCGTCGGTGCCCGACCAACGATCCCAGCCCAAGCTCACACCCGCCTCGATGGCGACGCGCGCACGGAGTGCAGCGGGGAGCACCGACTCGCGGTATGCCGCGGCCTGCTCGCCGAAGAGTTCAGGGCACGGCATTGAGACGACGCGCGTCGGTGTGCCCGCGGCCTCAAGCTGCTCCGCCGCCGCAACGGCGAGGTGCAACTCCGAGCCGGTCGAAATCAAGATCATCTTTGGCACGCCTGTTGCCTCGCGAAGCACATATGCGCCATGTCGTACGCCTGCAGCCGCTCCAGTAATGGAGCCGGCGAGTACCGGCAGCTTCTGTCGTGTGAAGGCGAGCACCGTTGGCGCATGTCGTCGCTCAACGGCAACGCCCCACGCCGCTGCGGCCTCGTTCGGATCACCAGGTCGGAAGAAGCGCACGTTCGGAATCGCGCGGAGTGCGGCGTAGTGCTCGACCGGCTGATGCGTTGG
>JAEMRB010000051.1:5709-7662 GCA_016463555.1 Chloroflexota bacterium | reverse complement strand
GTCGCCAGAACGATCGATGCCGAGGAGACGGCGAGGGTGATCCAGATCCCCTCAACGATGAATGGAGTTGCGCGTGCAATGAAGTCAATCTCTACGTTGAGTGAGAGGAAGACGAAGGCCGCAAGCAAACCGAGGAGCGCGGCCCAACCGAGGCGGAAGCGCATCTGCCAGCGCGCAGCACGACGTGCCTCGTCTTTGGCAACCGCCTTTGCTAGTCGCTCGGCATCAGCGTGCACAACACCCCCTCTGGCATGGAGAGGGGAGCTGCGGCTTGACCCGCAGCTCCCCTGCCCAAAAGTTCGCTACCGAAACGTTACGGCTTCGTAACGTCGCGACCCAAGTTCGTCATCGAGAAGCCCGACAACGTACCGTCCGCATGCATCGCGGCAATGATCTCGTTGATCGCAACGAGTGCCGATGCTGTGTCTGGACCCGACTTGTCGAGCGCAAACGAGATTCGTCCGGCGAAGTTTGCCTCTTCGTTCAAGAAGCGGAGCTTCCCGTCGGAATTTGCGATTGCGTTCTCCATGAACTCACGGCTCTGTGCCATGGCGTCCCAGTCATCGGTGCGGCCCGCGAGGTACGCCTCGATGCAGTTGTAGTCGGTTGGATAGGTCTTGACAATAGCGCCCGCTGGCGGCGCATTGAACACATCGACCACGGTGCTGGTGGCGAATCCGCCCTCAATCCACGTGCTGTGTGTGGTGCTCTCACCAGCGCAGATCGTCTTACCTGCAAGGTCGGCAACCGTGGTGTACGTCGAGTCGGTGGCAACCAACAGGTAGCCAGCCTCATAGAAGTACGGCTCAAGGAAGTCGACCACCATGGCGCGAGCTTCCGTCTGGGTCATGGAGCCGATGGAGATATCCCATCGACCGCCCCAGTTACCGGCGGTGACTGCGGCCCAGTCAGGCGTTACCCACTCAACGGTGACGCCGAGGCGCTCTGCCGTCTCACGAGCGGAGTCTGAGTCGAAGCCAACATACTCGCCGGCTGCGTTCAGCTCGGAATATGGTGGATAGGCTGGGTCGGTTGCGATCTTGATGACGCCAGCGGCGCAGATCTTACCGAGCAGCGTGGTGGCTGGCTCGCCCGCGGCGATCGCCTGCTCACAGACAGTGCCTGTTGCGGTACTTGCGCTTGGGCTCGCGGCTGAGCCACCACAGGCTCCGACCACGATTGCGGCACCCGCAAGGAGCGCCAGGAGTGTCGACTTGATCTTCATCTCGTCACTACCTCACATATTCCGGCGGGGCAGGCCCAGCGGGCCACCTCGGCGCCTTGAGGGCGATGATCCCACTCTGCCCAGCCTGCTGCCAAGGGGTTGCGCGGGCTGCGCAGGCCGTAGGATGCCCCCATGAGCAGTCGAGCCACCCCCGGTCAGGTCCAAACCGTGCTCGGCGCCGTCGCGCCTGGCGACCTCGGATTCACCCTCCCCCACGAGCACACCAAGTGCAGCCTCTGGTGGATCGAGAACCGCTGGGACTACTGGGAGCTGATCGGCGACGAGCCACGCATGAACGAGGAGCTGGCCGCCTATAAGGCCCTCGGCGGCGGCACCCTGGTGGACGTGACCCCCATCGGCATCGGCCGAGATCTGGCGCGGCTGGCCCGCCTCTCACAGGCGACCGGGCTGCACATCGTTGCTGGAGCCGGCTGGTACCGGCAGGCCTACTACCCCGCCGAGGCGCGCATCGATCGCCGCTCCATCGACGATCTCGCCGACGAGATCGTGCAAGAGTTTGTTGACGGCCCAGTGCGACCAGGGATCATCGGCGAGATCGGCACCGACAAGCCGTGGGTCACCGCGCAAGAGGAGCGCGTCTTCCGCGCCGCCGCCCGTGCTGCACTGCGCACGGGCGCGTCGGTCACCACCCACGCAGTGCAGAGCGATGTTGGCCTGGCGCAACTGGCCATCCTTGAAGATGAAGGGCTCGACCCGGCGCGCATTGT
>JAEMRB010000051.1:3513-5609 GCA_016463555.1 Chloroflexota bacterium | reverse complement strand
GCGGGCGTCAACGCGGCAACGATCAAGACGATCACCGTCGAGAATCCGGCGCGACTCTTAACGCTGCGCAAGCCCGCCTAGCGGCGCGCCGCGACCAGCACCCCCGCAAAGAGGATTAGCGCGCCGAGCAACTGCCCAGGCGCTGGGATCTCACCAAAGATCAGTGCCCCCGCAACCACGGTCATGAGTGGCTGCACGAAGAGGAGCACCGAGCCCACAACGCTCGGTAGGTGCGGGATCGAGGCGTTGATCAGCGGGTAGCCGAGCACCTGCGACATGAGGGCGAGCAGCACCAGGTAGCCGACCCCTGGCCAGAGGTCGGGCGGTAGGAGCGTTCCGCCAGCCGCGGCGATGAGCCCCGAAACGAGGATCATGCCGATCGCTGCGTCACGCAGCATGCCGAACGGCCCTACGGCGCTTGAGCCCGAGGAGATGCGGCGCGTGATCACCAGGTAGAGGCCATAGAAGCTCGCGGCGCCGAGCCCCCAGAGCACGCCGAGTGCTGGGTCGCTGCCGGCCGACACGTTGAGTGCTCCAGCAAACGGATCGACCACCTGGGCGAGCAGGAGAAGTCCGAGGAAGGCGAACGGGATCGCCGCGATGGCACGGCCTGGCGTGCGTTCCCCCATGAGTGCGGCATATAGGCCAACGATGAAGACCTGCGCGTTCGGCACCACCGTCGCCAAGCCGACGCCAAGCAGCGGGATAGAGATATGGAAGCACTGCAGGTCGAGGGCGAAGAGTGCGCCAGCACCGACGGCGAGCAGACGATCGCGACGTTTGGCCGTGTGCCCTTCGCGGCGTGCGATGAACCAGAGAAACGGCAGTGATATCACCCCGCGAAAGAGGGTGACGACGGCAGGTGAGCCGCCAGAGAGCTTGGCCAGCGTTGAGGATTGTGAAATCGCCAGTGCCCCAAGCGCAGCCCCAAGCCGCGGGTGTCGGGTGGCGAATCCGAGTGGTGCAGATGGCATTGGTGAACGATACACGGCGGAGCGAGCGCGTCGGAGATCTACGCTATGCAGACCAACTCAGCACGAGCGGTACAGAGAGGCTCTCCCCCGCCTTTAGCTCGATCGCACCACCACGATGGAAGGCGTCCGGCGGGCCGGCCTGTGGCTCCACACAGAGGGCATCATCTGGGTCGTAGACCATCCAGTGGGTCACGGCTGGCCCCGTCGTCAGGGTCAAAACAAGATCATCACCCCAGGTGATCTGTGGTGGCGTGGTGACGCCCACGAACGGGTCATCCCACGTTGCACCCGATCCTGGTGCGGCGATACCGCCGTCAACGGCGGGCTGCGCCACATCAACAAGGTGCAGGCCAGGCATCGTCGTATCCCGTGCCAACACGCCGCTTGGTGCGAATGAGAGCACCCCCTCGGCGCCCATCTCGCGGCGTTCTGTGGCGTCTAACAAGAAGCGTCGGAAGCAGGGGTGCCACCCAGCGGTGACGAGCTGCCCGAATTCAGCGGTAATGGTGAGGGTGATCGTCAGCGCACCAGCTGTGGCGCTACCAGTGAGTGCCGCAGCAACTTCGGCGCGCGCGTTGAGCGGCCAACCAGCGCCACGATCAAGCGGCGCATACATCACCGCTGCTGTGCCATCACCGGAAACGCTCTGCTCGTTCGCACTGCTCTGATAGAGGCGCCCGTGGAAGGCGTGATCGCCCCAGGTTGGTGGGAACTGGTGTGTAGCGCCGGCGAGATCGTTGAATGTGGCGTTCGCCATGCGCCCAGCCCACGGCGCCATCGGAAAGATCCCCCACGTTGCGGGGTGACCGTTCTCGCGCACGAGCAACTCGCGACCGCCAATGACGATGCTGCCGACGCGAAGGCCGGCATCGGGCAGCAGGGTGACCGAAACGCCATCAACACCAAGAGTGATCGCGGTCGCCTGCAGGTAATCAGGAACCTGCGGATGCGCCTCGGGCTCAGACGACGGCGCAAGATGCGGGTGCCGTGCGCTGCGAATCATCGTGTGACGCCGATCGGTGCCATGACGCCCCCTCCAACTCGCAGGAGATCGGCGGGCGACAGTTCAATCGAGCGACCGCGCTGCCCCGCTGAGACGACGATCGTAGCGTGCGCGCTCGC
>JAEMRB010000051.1:1380-3413 GCA_016463555.1 Chloroflexota bacterium | reverse complement strand
CCGAGGGCGGCAGCTGCGGCGTCGCCGTAGGCAATGCGCTCACCGCGGTGCTGGTCAACGCCGCTTAGTGGCTCGAGCTCATATTCGTGCAGCGTGAACGGCACACCGTGCTCGGTGAGCAGTGCGATCGCCGGAGTGCCAGCACCCATCTGGGTCTACTCCTTTTCGTGCAGCGCCGTGGGCGGGTCTAACGTCTGGTGCGCCCTGAGGGACTCGAACCCCCGACCCTCTGGTCCGAAGCCAGATGCTCTATCCGCTGAGCTAAGGGCGCATGTGCGTATCTTCGCCTAGATCACCACGGAGCGGTATCTAGCGGCGATAGGTGACGGTGCCGTCAGCGGCAATGCTGACCTCGATCGCGCGCAGCGGAGTGTTTGCTGGGCCCATGGTCACCTGTCCCGAGGCTGCAAAGCGTGCGCCATGGTTGGGGCACAAGAAGTCGCCGCTCCCCGCCTGCCAATTGACGGGCGTTCCCTGATGGGTACAGGCGCGCTCAAAGGCACGGTAGGTGCTCCCATCTTTGATCAGCACCGCGTCGGTGCCGCCCGCGGAGAAGTTCAGCGCCTGACCAGCGGCAAGAGATGGCGCACCGCTGATTACCGTTCCCGCCGTAGGTGCTGAAGCTGATGGGGTGGCGGTCGCACTCGCCCCAGGTGTTAGTGATGGGGTGGGAGCTCCAC
The DNA here is from genome assembly GCA_016463555.1 of Chloroflexota bacterium. Taxonomy (GTDB): domain Bacteria; phylum Chloroflexota; class Limnocylindria; order Limnocylindrales; family Limnocylindraceae; genus Limnocylindrus. The sequence goes on along the minus strand of JAEMRB010000051.1, from coordinate 2,733 downwards.
CCCCCGTGATCGCAGAGATGGCGCGCGAACGATCGAGCACCAAGAGGGCGGCGATGCCGGCGGCAATGCCTGTGCCGCTCACGAGTGCGGCGCGTCGCTCTGGATTGTGTCCCCGCGATGCTGGAGCGCCGAGGCGAAGCGCTCCGCCGTCGCCGAGTGCCGCAAGCGCGAGGAACCCAACGAAGTACGGCAGGTCGTTCCCGTAGTAGTAGGGGCTCACACCCCAGGTGGATGTCAGGGCGAGGGAGAGTGAGATGCCCGCGCCAAGCAGTGCGCCATAGCGGACCCACGAGCCGGTCAGCAGTGATGCACCTACGAGCAGTTGGGCCCCGGCCATCGACGCGCCGATCAACACCGGTTGTGGCAGCGCTACGGCTTCCACGAGCCCGGCGAGCGGTCCACCCGATGTCACGAAGTAGCGCAGCGTCTCACCAATGGAGCCAACGCCCTCGGCTTGCAGAAAACGTGGGTCAAGCAGGGACTTATCGATGCCGGCATAGAGCATGGTGCCGCCGAGGAAGAGGCGGAGCACCACTGCTGCGACAGTGACAGACGCATACGGTGCGAGCGCAGCAGAGGCCCGACGCGCGAGCGACGGCTCCTTGTGTGTGGATGGCTTTGGCGTCGACATCGTAGAATTATATCCGAAGATTGAAGCTGGTCGGGGCGAGAGGATTTGAACCTCCGACCTCGTCGTCCCGAACGACGCGCGCTACCAAGCTGCGCTACGCCCCGACCGATCCCGCATCGCGGGAGGGGAAGGATAGCGGAACGGGAGCCGCACCCTGCGACCCCCGTTCCTTGCGCCCAATGGCTGGGGCTCTGCCCCAATCTGCCTTAGTAGAGCTCGAGGTAGCGCTCAACCTCCCAGTTCGAAACGTGCGTGCGGTACTCGTCCCACTCGGCCTGCTTGGCGTCCAAGAAGTGCGAGAGGATGTGCTCACCGAGTGCGCCACAGATGACTGGGTTCGCCTTGAGCTCTCCGATCGCCTCGATCAGGCTCCCTGGCAGCTCCTGGATCCCCTTCTGTGCGACGCGCACGGAGTCCATCTCATAGAGCGACTCCTCAACCGGGTCTGGCAGCACCATCTTCTTCTCGATGCCGTCGAGGCCCGCGGCGATCATCACCGCAAAGGCGAGGTATGGGTTCGCCGATGGGTCTGGGCAGCGCAGCTCCATGCGCGTTGCCTCAACTGAGCGGCCCGCCGAAATCATCGGCACGCGAATCAGTGCCGAGCGATTGCGTCGACCCCACACCAGGTAGGTTGGCGCCTCGTATCCGGGAACGAGTCGCTTGTACGAGTTCACCGTTGGCGCCAACACCGCGATCATTGAGCGCGCGTGCTTCAGAAT
>JAEMRB010000051.1:0-1280 GCA_016463555.1 Chloroflexota bacterium | reverse complement strand
GCCTTGTCGTGCGGCTTGGTGATTGGGTGCCCATCGGCGCCGTACTCAAAGAGGAAGAACTCCAGCTCTGGCCCCATGTTTACCTTGTAGCCGAGCTTCTCTGCGCGCTCGACCTGGCGGCGCAGTGCGCCACGTGGGTCACCCGCAAATGGTGAGCCGTCCGGAAGGAGCACATCGCAGATCACGCGCGCTGTGCCAGCGCCGCTCTCGGCGGGCGCCCACGGCAGAATGCGCCACGTATCCATGTCGGGGCGCAGCATCTGATCGCTCTCGGCGATGCGCGTGAAGCCCTCAACCGATGAACCGTCGAACCAGGTGCCGTGCTTCACGGCGTTCGGCATCATGTGAATTGGGATCTGCACGCTCTTCGTAATGCCGTGCAGGTCCACGAACTGCAGCTGCACGGTGCGAATGCCCGCCTTCTCGGCCTTGGCAACGGTGGCGAGTGCGGCCTTCGTTTCGGCCTCGGTGCGTGCTCCATACCCCTTCGACATGATCCCCCTCCGCCGGGCAGTGCCCGAATCTTGTGCGTACGGCACAGATTTCACCCCCTGAAAGTCAGGGGAGAAGCCGTCGGAAGGAGAATAGGGGGTTTCTAGAGGGCCTGGGTGCGGTTTAAGGGGTGGCTAGATTGTGATCTTGCACAAGAACCGGCGGTTTTGCCCCTACTGCAGCGTCCAACCCTTGCCCACTGAGGTGCGCAGGATCTTCTCTTTCTGCACCAGCCGGCCGCTCGTATAGCCGAGGCGCTGCAGGGTGACCGTGCCCGTTGAAGAGACGCTGGTGAAGAAGAGGTCGAGGATGCCGTCGCCCGTCCAGTCACGAACCATCAGCTTCGGCACGCTCCCAGAGGCGGTGGCCTTCCAGACCTCGAGCGGGCTCCCCCAGGCGTAGGTGCGAGCTCCTACAGCGAAGGTGGTGGCCGGAACGTTGCTGCGCACCACGGCGGCCCATGGGGCGCGGATCCGCACCTCGGTACCTGCGGTAGCCGTCGTCAGGTCGATCGTTGGGTTCAGTGCAGCAAGACCAGCTGCATCGACCGTCACACCGATGGCGGCGGCGCGGGTTGCAACCGTCTCCCACGTATCAGCAGCGCGCAACCAGCCAACCTCACCCGCGAGGATGCGCACTGGTGCATTGCGATACATCACGCTCTTCGCGGTGTACACACAGGTCGTGTCCACAGGCACGTTCACGGTCTTGCCGACAATGAGCACCTTGGCCGGATAGGCAATCGTGGAGCTCTTCGGGTTCATGGAGCGGAGACAGCCCTCAGTGCG
>JAEMRB010000145.1:1181-1949 GCA_016463555.1 Chloroflexota bacterium | reverse complement strand
CGGCACGGCTTCGACCTCGGCGCGCCGCACAAAATGCTCATCGAGGACGCTTGCCGCACGGATGCGGTCGAGTCGGAATGTGCGCTGCTCGCCGGCGCGGCGGCAGTGCGCAACCAAATACCAGGCATCACGCGAGTTCATGAGCATGTGGGGCTCGATGGTGCGCTCGGTGATCTTTCCGCGCGACTCGGTCCAGTACTCGATCTCGAGGAGGCGTTCCTGGCGCACTGCTTGCGTGATGGCGGCCCCAACGGCCTCGCTGGCCGTCTGCACGTGCCCCAGTTCCACGCCCGTAGTGGACTCCTGACCCACGGCCGACTCGATTTTGCGGCGCGCGGAGGCGAGTTCTTTCGCAGCGACAAGCGGCAGGCGTCCGCCCACGAAGTCGAGCGCCCACAGCAGCGCCTTGGCCTCGAGCGGGGAGAGGCGTGCGGGGCGCGCGAACTGGTCGCCGTAGACCTCCTTCTGCACAACCACAACGTCGCCCTCCACCTGAGCGAACAGGGCGTAGCAGCCGCCACCGAAGTTGATGAGGTTCAGCAGGTTGAGATCCTCCTCCAGGGCATCCTGGGTGAGGTTGAGCTCACTTCGCAGTTCGCTGCAGGCCACGTCGGCCTCATACGAGCGACCACACGCGGCGAGCAGGCGGGTCATGAGGGCGAGCAGGCGCGAGATGCGCTCAACGGGAACCACACGCTCCGACGGATCGTCCGGCAGCGAATCCGCAGGCGAGGTCTCGTCGGCGGTGCGGGGGAGCGCCTTCCTCTT
>JAEMRB010000145.1:0-1171 GCA_016463555.1 Chloroflexota bacterium | reverse complement strand
TTGCGACCGGGCTTGCCGGAGTGGCGCGTGCGCACCGTCTCGAGGGCGTTGGTCGCGGCGGCCCGCAGCGACGCGGGCTCGATGACCTCGGCCTCGGCCCCAAGGCCGAGTACCCACGAGATGATCTCGCGCTCGCCGCCGTAGCCGGTACGGAACACCGCGGTGCCGTCCGGCCGCTCCTCGTATTCGCCGTAGGCGCCGAACATCTGGTCAACCCACCACGAGATGGTGGACGAGATCTCGATGACGGCGGTGTGCGAGGTGTCGGCCAGTTGCCATGGCGCGCGGTCGCGGTACCGGGAGAGGTCGACTTCGCTGGGGGGCGGGAAGTCGTGCTCGGCGCGGGTCTTGAAGGTGATGCGGCCCTCGATGCGCGACAGCCTGAAGCAGCGCAGTTCCTCGCGGTCGTGCGCGAATCCCACCAGGTACCAGTTGCCGGCCATGTACAGCAGCGAATACGGGTCGACTTCGCGATCGGACCGGTCGTCGCGGCCAATCGAGTAGTAGCGGAAGCGGATGGTCTTGCGGCGGCTGATTGCCGACTCGATCTTGATGAGGTGGCTCGATACCTCAGCGGTGTGGCGGCTGCCAAGCAGGTTGACGGCCACGGTGCGCGCGGCGTGGTCGTCGAGCGGGCTTGGTCGGCCGAGGGTGAGGTGCTGCAGCGCGAGACGCAGGGGCTCCGCATACGCGAACTGCCCCTCCAGCAGATACAGGCTGGTGTGCAGTGCGCTGAGCTCGCCCTCGTCGAACTCGATGGGCGGCAGGTAGTAGTTCTCGGGCGGCATCGCATAGAGATCGCCCTGAAACGGATCGTCGCTGGGGCGCTCAACGGCAAGGCGCAGGCCTACGCCCTCAAGTTCGGAGCGGTCGGAGTAGAAGCGGCGCAGAAATGCCTGCTCGCTCATACCGCCGTAGCCCTCAACCGCCTCGTGGATCTCCTCGGCGGTGACAGGGCGCGCTTGCGCCATCAGGAATGCGACCAGCGAAAGCTGCCGCACAAGTTTGTCGTCATCCCTCTGGGCCAATCGCCCGTTCCTTCCATCGCGGCGCTCGCTGGATGTTAGCCGAGCGATGGGCCCGGCGGGGGGCGCACGGTGTGCGGATTGCCGCATGTGGAGCCATGATTCTCACACTTGTGGCATCTGGGTGCGGCAGCGGGGATGAGACG
>JAEMRB010000050.1 GCA_016463555.1 Chloroflexota bacterium | reverse complement strand
GCGGGAGTAGCTCAGTTGGTAGAGCACTTGCCTTCCAAGCAAGATGTCGCGAGTTCGAGCCTCGTCTCCCGCTCCACCCCTACCTCATCACCGTCCCACAGGCGACGTTAGGGCAAACGAAATGAAGTGACCCCCTCGTCTCGCTGGGCTTAGCCACGCCGTAACGGTCTTCGTTGCTGCCGAGGCCCCCCTTGAAGAAATTGTTGACACCTTAAATTCGTACCGACCGGTGGCGAGCCCGGAAACAAGTGTGCTCGTAGCGCTCGGATCCAATATCTCCAGCGCCCTCCAAGTTCTATCTCGCGACCTCTTGTACTGAATGAGGTATCCGCCAGAGACCACTCCACCCGCTAGCTCAGGTGCGCCCCACGAGAGGCGCGCAGATGCTGCCCCGGGGGAGATTGCCAAGTTGACTGGCGAGCTAACTGGGAGGTACCACTCGTCCACATGCGATGGGCGATTTTGCAAGAATTCTACGGTTCGGTCGCGCCACCACGTTGCAGAGTCGAGTCCATAACCCCTGGTGTCGGCTTCAATGTAGGGGCTGATCGCCGCGAACACGGTCATGGTCCGCGCGTCTAAGGCGAGCGCGCGTGCCTTATCACGCGTCGCTAGTACGGCATCTGAGAAGTAACTACTGCAGACCACATCGGTGAGGCACCGATCAAGCAGATTCCCCCAGCCTGGCCCGGAAAAGGGGAGGGGCCCGCTCGCCCCTAGCGTCTGGTCTAAGCCCCATGGGTGCATCGTGATGCGATTGCGTTTGGTGTTGTGAACAAAGTAGTTGTTTACCGTCCACGCGTATCCATCCCAATGGCCAACGTACAGTTCAACTGCCCACATCGCGGTGAGTGCGCGAAGGTCGGCGATCTTCTCCACGGCTTGGCGCCAGGCGAGCCCTTCTAAACTGAGCGTGTTGAGAAGTGCAGCGAGATCACTTCTATCTGCCGGGTCACCCTCGTCAACGTCAAAGTGCTCGTCGCTGTATGGATCTTGCCAGTTATAGCAACAGCCGTAGCTGCCCTCGTAGAGGTGTTTCGTCCCTTCGCTAGGAAGCCACCTTTCGAACATGCGGTCGTCTGGCGTTTCAACATTGAGGTGCAGGCCGTAGTCCAGGCCATTCAGGCTGACAACGGCATACCCCGTTCTCGGCGCAGGGACTCCCATTCCACGGAAGAGTTCGTACGAGATTGTCTCAGTGATGTATGACGCGTCTTGCACCATATTGTTGAGCGTGAGCTTCTTCACTCCACCGACCCGTTGCCGTGAGTTGGGGAATTTGATCTTGAACGCTGCCTTGCCATCAAGGCCATAGCCAGATCCCCAGCGCCCCTTCAGTCGCACCTCAACCGCCCATGGGCCGAAGCTCCTACTTCCGGAGGTGAGCTTGAAGGTGCCAGGCACATAGGTTCGGGCATCTGCCCAGAGCGCATCAATAGATGATTGGGGAAGCTGCAGGTCGACCATGGCTACTGTTGATGGCTTGTAGAGCCAAGCCGCATCATCGTTTGACGGGGGGGTGTATGCGGCAACGGGGGCTGCGCCAAAGAGCATGGCGCCTACAACTGCGACAGAAATTAGTGTTGCCCGAATCGATGTTTTGCCAGAATTCATTGGGGAATCATAGCCCACCCATGCTAAGATTGTAACATTATGAACGTGCTCGGCATCGGTATGGATCTCGTCGCCATCTCAATTCTTGTGTTTGTTTTGTATTTCCCGCGCCATCGCCGCCGCGATCTTGTTGTCGCCTACCTGATGATCAACATGGGCCTCTTCGCGGTGACGAGTGCCCTTGTGGTGGAGGAGGCGGCGGTCGGCATCGGGTTCGGCCTCTTCGCCGTCCTCTCGCTGTTGCGACTTCGTTCGGCGGAGCTCGATCAGCAAGAGATTGCCTACTACCTAGCTGCGATGACGCTGGGCCTGGTCGGCGCTCTGCCAATCACCCCAATCTGGGTCAGTGCCGCGCTCATGGGGCTGATCTTGGTCGGCCTAGCAATCGGGGACCATCCTCGTCTCTTCGGGCGCTACCGGGTGCAAGTCATCATGCTAGATGAAGCAATCACCAGCGAACCGCTGCTGCGGGCCCGCCTTGAGGAGCTGCTCGGAGCAACCGTGCATCAAATTCGCGTCCGCCGGACCGACCTCATTGAGGATTCAACAATGGTTGAGGTCCGCTATGAACAGCGCACCAGCACAGGGCGGGAGCACGGCGCTTGACCGAGCAGGCCGCGCTTGATGCGGTGATTGGAGCACTCCCCTCCGTTCAGCTCAGCGGTCTCCAAAGCGATGCCGCGCTCTTCTCGCGGCGGGAGCGTAAATACCTGGTTCCTATCAGCGTTGCAGCGTCGCTTGTGGCAGCGATCTCTGGTGACGCACGCGCGCTACAGATCAACGACGAGCGCTCATTCAGGTATGAGTCGGTCTATTTCGACACACCCGCTGGGCAATCGTACTTAGCGTCCGCGCGCCGCCGCCGCCATGCGTTCAAGGTTCGTACGAGAACGTATGTCAATTCTGGAGACTGCATGCTTGAGGTGAAGCTGCGCGGCTCCCGGGGCCGAACGACGAAGAGCCGCTTGGACTACCCAGCAAACGCGAGCGGTCAACTCAATGGCCCCGCGCGAGAATTCATCGAAGAGGTTCTCGGGCCAGGGCATGAATCCGCTCTAGCCCCGACGCTCACCACAATCTATCAGCGCTCCACCCTGCTTCTGCCAGGTGATGCACGGTTGACGATTGACACTGGATTTTCAGCGACCACGCCGGCGGGAGAGCGCATCACCCTGAATGAGTTCGCCATCATTGAATCAAAGTCTCGGCAGGCGCCTACCGTGGCCGACCGTACGCTCTGGAGGATGGGCTTCCGTCCGATTAAGCTCTCCAAATTTGGCACAAGCCTCGCCGCTATGGACCCAACTCTGCCTTCGAATCGCTGGACGCGAGCGCTGAAATCAGCGTGGGTGCGCCGCCGTGTGCGAGCCTCGACTTCAGCATGAGTAACCGCATCCGACGATTCATCACGTTCGCTCTCCTCGCACTACTTCTCGGCTCGCTCGCCCCAGGCTCAGCGGTGGCACTTACACCAGCCACGGGCGATCCCGCCGCGACCCTGTATCAAACCTCGCGAATCGTGCGCATCGACCTCAATACCAGTTCAGAATTAAACACCATCGGCGTTACAGGCTACGTCGACGCAACGTTCAAGTTAACGATGGGCAGCGCAGTCTACGGCGGCACCTCTGGGTTCGGGGCGTGGGATATCAAGATGCGACTGAAGGGTGTTGGCTCGTACAGGTCGCTCCCCCAGAAGGCCGCACTCCGCTTGGAGTTTCCTAACGAGCTGCAGCGGGCATTTGGGATCAAGCGAATGACGCTCAACAACATGATCCAGGATCCCTCAAAGGTCAATGAGGCGATTGGATACACCCTCTTCCGAGCGATGGGCATCGCAGCGCCGAGAACTGGCTATGCCGAAGTTTGGATCAACGGGGCATCGTATGGCCTCTATCTCAATGTTGAGTCAATCGACAAGGTTGCCCTAGAGAAGCGGAGCAGCGGTGGCGGCACAACCCACCTCTACGAGGGGAGACTTGGGTCGGAGGGGGATCCGCTCAACGCGAACGATGCGCACTACCAGGTTGATGTGGGCTCAACTATCAATCGTGCGGATCTTGAAGAGTTAATTGCTGCATCGCAAGCGTCTGCGCCGACCTGGTATGCGCGCGTGAGCGCGGCAGCAGATCTGCAGCAGATGACACGATATTGGGCAGTCGATCGATACATTGGCAACTGGGATGGCTATGCAGGGGCGTCAATCAGCAACTACTACCTGCACAGCGATAACGATGGACGATTTCAGATGTTGCCCTGGGGAGTAGATCAGATTTTTGGGGGCGGCGTGGAGAAACGAGCACCCTACAGTTTCGGACAACCGATCGGCGGTCTGCTCTTCACGCAGTGCCTGGTAGTTAGTACATGCCGGGCCCTTTATGTGCAGGCACTTCGGGATGTCCGAGATAAAGCGAGCACGCTGAGCCTCGCCTCAGTGGCGGCTACACTTCACGCCACCCTGGAATCCAAGATTGCCAGTGATACAAAAGACGAAACATCCCCATCCGCTTCAAAGGCTGCGCAGGTTGCTGCGAGCGGATTTATTCTGGCCCGACCCAGCAAGGTGAATCTGTGGCTCGCGCAGCTGACGCGTGTGACAGCTCCGTCAATTTCGGGGACTACAGCGGTTGGCCAGGTGCTCTCCGCCACGAGTGGCACATGGTCATACGGGCCAACACCAACGTATTCGTATCAATGGTTTCGATGTAGCACCGCAACGCAGAGTGCATCTACGACGCTGCCAGCAAGGTGCACGATCATCACCGGGGCGACGAAATCACTCTACACACTCAAAGCAGCCGATCGAAGCTCCTACCTTCGCGTACGGGTTACGGCCGCAATCCCTACCTCGTCTCTGCTCTGGTTTAGCAAGCCGACGGTGAAAGTGCCGTAGGGGAGCAGCCCCGTTACTAGCCTCCGCGGTGTGCAGTTAGGCGTGCGTGTCGGCGATGATCGCGCGCGAGACCCGCTTTGCTACGGCCAGGATCGTGACCATTGGGTTCACGCCGAGCGCCGTTGGGAAGAGCGACCCGTCGGCAATATAGAGACTCTTGATCAGGCCGCCGTGCGGGTCGCTCGGGCGAGGCCGTGGCGTAGAGCGAACGCGGCCCCACGGATCACAGACATGGTCGTTCGAGTCTGATCCCATGCGGGCCGTGCCCATCTGGTGCGCAGAGAAGACGGTGCCGCGGTTTGGGGAGAAGTCGAAGCGGTGCAGCCGGCGCAGGTAGACCTCCAACGCCTCGCTCCCTTCGCTGCGGCGCCAGCTCATCGGTGGTGATCCCGCGGCGATGATCTCGCTCGCGCCAGCCGCCTCAGCGATGCGTGACATTGAACGGAGTGCGTGGCGCAGTCCGCGTTCGTCACGCGGCGTGGTGCGGTAGTTGATCTCGGCAAAGCCGGCGCGGCTCGCCGTTACGCTGCCGCCGGCGTCATCTTTAACGATCGCCAATATGGGGGCGATGTATCGACCCAACTTCATCAGGCGTTCGTGCTCGGCGCGAGAGGTCCACGGAATGCCGAGTGCGAGCAGGCCAGGGTGACCAGGGGCACTCTCAATGATGTAGCCGTTGCGCTCCTCATCTGGGTCAATGAAGCGCGAGCTCTTCGCCGCCTGCATCGTGCCGCGCCACATTTCGACCGGCTCGTCGAAGACTCCCGCAACCAGGCTGACCGGATGCAGTCGCAGGTTCTTGCCGATGGCGGGGTGGGTGAGGCCGCTGCGCTGCAACAAAACAGGTGTCCGGAGAGCGCCACCTGAAACGACCACCGTCTTCGCGATGATCTCCAGCGTGCGAGGCGACCCAGCGCGCGTGCCGAAGGTGGTGATTGCACCAGTCGCCGTGCCGTTCTCAATGACAAGTCGCTCCGCCTTGCAGTCGGGCAAGATGCGCGCACCGTTAGCAACCGCCTGCGCCAAATGGAGGCGAAGAGAGGATTGCTTCGATCCGACCTTGCAGCCGAACGTGCAGGTCCCACAGTCGCTGCACTCGGCGCGGTTGACCTGAAGCCGCTCGCTGCTCCAGCCGAGCTTGTCGGCGCCGCGAATGATCGCGGCATCCTTGAGCGGCACGTTCTGGGATTCCTTCGCGCCGATCTCCTTCAGTACCGCGTCGAGGTCTCTTCCGAACTCGACTCCAGCGGCACCGGTGACGCCGTGCTCCCCCTCCCACTCCTCGCGCACCGGCTCGGGGGTTGGGATTGAGGCCATCCAGTTCACCGTGGTGCCGCCACCAACGGTGCCGCCGGCAAGGATCGCGATATGTGCATCGGCCGTGGCGGTGAAGCCAGAGTCGAGATAGAGGCGCTCGTAGGCGTCGCGCTCTTTCGTTGGGAAGGTCGCTTCGGTATAGAGGCCACCCGCCTCAATGACGAGTACCTCGCGCCCAGCCGCTGAAAGGTCACGCGCAACGCTTCCGCCGCCAGCTCCCGAGCCGATCACCAAAACATCGACAGCAATGCGCTCCGCATCGCCAGGGTCGAAGGCGGTGATCTGTGTGACGTTGGCGGTCGCGGGGTTCGGCGTTGGGTTGTAGCCGAGAGCGCTTAGTCGCGTGCGAACGAGTTCATCGGCTGGCTCGTCGGCGTCGGAGTAGGCGATGAAGGAGAGGAGCTTACGGAAGACGGCGGCGCCACTGCGGAGCATTGGCACTGGATGCTGCACCCAGCGGCGCAGGAACTCGTCTCGCTGCGTCGCCTTCAAGGTGCCGAATCGCGCGAGGCGTCCGCCAATCAGCAGGCTGCCAACGCGTGTATCGAGGAGATTAAGGACGAGTCGCAGCTGGCCGTGGAGGGCGGGGTCAACCACCTTGGCAATCGCCGTCTCCGCGGCGGCGGCACGTGCGGCACCACCACCAGCGACGAACCCCTCCGCCAGGGCTGTGAGGGTCTGTCGTTGGGCCTCGCTAAAGATGCCCGCCGTAGGCGTCGCAGGCGGCGTGGGCGTTGATCGTTTAGCGGTAGCCATGCCGCATATCTTGCCTCTTTATGCGTGCGTCGGCTGACGGTGGCGCGCCGCTGGGGTACGATCGGCACCGTTGGCGCGTGGCCAAGCGGTAAGGCACCTGCCTCTGGAGCAGGGGATCCTAGGTTCGAATCCTAGCGCGCCAGCCAACTCTGTTCGTGCGAAACGCGCCCGCTAGCGCAGCGTGTCGAGCCAGCCTCCGACCGCGGCAATGAACGCTGGGGCATCCTCTTCAAATGGCACATGCCCAATCCCTGGCAGCACGACCCACTCCGCCTCTGGCAGGTCTGCGCGGAGCACCTCACCGCTCGTCAGTGGCACCCAGCTGTCGTCTCTGCCCCAGAGGATCAGCGTTGGCGGCGCGCCGGCCGCCGCACTCAGAGTGGCAATAGTTTCAGGAAGTGCGTTCTTCGCACCATCGCGAATGATGCCGAGGAGGGCCAGGTCCCAATCGCGCAGCAGCGATGAAGCAGCGTAGCCGGCGACCAGGGTCGGAGTGACGGCGCTCTTCACGGCAAAGGCCGAGGAGAGCAGTTCGCCAAACGTCGCGGGGCTGAAAGCGTTGCGGATCACAATACGTGTGAGTCGCCGGATCGGCGGCACGTCAAGCAGCAGAGCGGCAGCGGACGGCGAACTGCTGACACCACTCTTCGGCTGCACAACGGCGGCATCAATGTAGGCAAGGCCAGCGATGCGCTCTGGTGCAAGTGCGAGCATCCAACTGATCACGTTGCCACCCATGCTGTGGCCGAGCAGCACGGCGCGATCAACCTTCAGCTGGTCGAGGACCGCTAGGGCGAAGGTGGCCTGCGCCTTATGGCTGTAGTCGCGCCCCCACGACTTCTCGGAGAGGCCAAACCCTGGCAGGTCAATCGCAATCACATGCCACCCGCGCGCGGCGAGCGGTTCCATCACATCGCGATAGCCGAAGGTGCTCCCGCCAAAGCCGTGAATGAGCAGCAGGGCAGGATCTTGCGGATCACCCGCCTCGGCGATGACGCTCTGCACCCCATCCGCGGTGATGGTGCGCGCGCCTGGGGCGGCCGCCGTTGCCAAGAGCGTTGCGGGGTCGGCGTCGGCACCCTTTGGAATATCGACGAGATAGGGGAGCGTGGTGAGGCCCACCAGCACCACGAGGAGTGCGATCCCGATCTTGC
>JAEMRB010000049.1:1250-7742 GCA_016463555.1 Chloroflexota bacterium | reverse complement strand
GTGCTCAATCGCGATGAGGCGCTCAAACTCCGCGAGGAACCAGCGCGTGATCCCCGTCGCGGTGTGAATCTGGTCGGCCGACACGCCGCGGCGCATCGCTGCGAAGAGTCGCCAGAGTCGCGAGTCCGATGGGCGCAGGAAGTGTCGTAGCGCTGGCGCATCGTCCTTCGCGATGATCGGCGCCAGCTCCGCCTCCCATGAGGCCTCCTCCGCCGTTGGGCCACTCCCGGACTGCTCCATGGAGCGCAGTGCCTTGTTCAATGCTGCACCAAAGGTTCGATCGATCGACATCACCTCGCCGGTCGCCTTCATCTGACTGCCGAGTAGGCGATCGGCGCCAGGGAACTTGTCGAATGGGAAGCGCGGCAGCTTCACCACGATGTAGTCGAGGGCGGGCTCGAAGGCAGCGACGGTGGTGCGCGTGACGGCGTTCGGGATCTCGCGCAGCGTGCGGCCGATGGCGATCTGCGCGGCGACGCGCGCGATCGGATAGCCGGTCGCCTTGCTGGCGAGCGCTGAGCTGCGGCTGACGCGTGGGTTCACCTCGATCACCACGTACTCGGTGTAGTCGGGCGAGAGGGCCAGCTGCACGTTGCAGCCCCCCTCCACGCCGAGGGCGCGAATGATGTCGAGCGAGGCGGTGCGCAGTCGCTGGTGCACCGGGTCGGGCAGCGTCTGCACGGGGGCGACCACGATGCTGTCGCCCGTATGCACGCCGAGCGGGTCGACGTTCTCCATCGAGCAGACCGCAATGCAGGTGTCCTCGGCGTCGCGCATCACCTCGTACTCAATCTCCTGCCAGCCCACAAGACAGCGCTCGATCATCACCTGGCGAATCGGGCTGGCGCGCAGACCGCTATGCACGCGCTCCCAGTACTCCTCCTCGGTGGCGACGATGCCGCCGCCCGTGCCGCCGAGGGTGAAGGCGGGGCGAATGATGGCGGGGAGGCCGATCTGCGCGAGTGCCTCCTTCGCGGCTTTCATGCGCTCGTCGTCGCTGGCCCCCTGCACCATGGCGCTCGGCGCGGTCGGCTGCCCGATGCGATCGCACATCTCGCGGAAGAGCTCGCGATCCTCCGCCATCTTGATCGCAGAGAGCGGTGTGCCGAGGAGGCGAATCGGATGCCGCTTGAAGACGCCGGCATCATCGAGCGCCACCGCCATGTTGAGTGCCGTCTGCCCGCCGAGCCCAGCGAGCAGCCCCTCAGGCTTCTCGCGTTCAATGATGCGCTCGATCACCTCAACGGTGAGTGGCTCGAGGTACACAACATCGGCGACCGACGGGTCGGTCATGATCGTCGCCGGATTAGAGTTCACGAGAATCGTGCGGATCCCTTCGGCGCGCAGCGCGCGACACGCCTGCGTTCCTGCGTAGTCAAACTCGGCCGCCTGACCAATCACCACTGGCCCTGAGCCGATGATCAGAACGCTCGCTGGCTTGGTGCTCATCGCTCACTCTGCGCAATCGCCGACATGAAGCGGTCAAACACTGGCGTCGCGTCGAGTGGGCCTGGCGAGCCTTCGGGGTGATACTGCACCGTCTCGATCGGCAGCTCGCGGTGTCGCAGCCCCTCGACGGAGCCGTCGTTCAAGTTGATCTGGCTCACCTCGAAGCCAGAGTCCGCAGGGAGTGTGCCGCCGACCACCTCAACCTCGTGATTCTGCGCCGTTACGTAGACGCGACCACTCGGCAGGTCGCGCACCGGGTGGTTCGCACCGTGATGCCCGAACGCGAGTCGCTTTGTCTCGGCACCAGCCGCGCGCGCCACGATCTGATGCCCGAGGCAGATTCCGAGCAGCGGTCGCCCCGTGGCAATGATCTCGCGGGCCAGTGCAACGGGTCCAGTGAGTCGCGCCGGGTCCCCAGGACCAGGCGAGAGCACCACGCCGACCGGCCTACCCTCTAAGAGGTCGTGGCTCGAAGTGTTGTGTGGGTGTACGCGCACGCGCAGGCCGCGTGATCGCAGCGCGCGAACGATGTTGGACTTCAGCCCAAAGTCCACCACCACGACCAGCGGCTCGTTGGCATCGCCGTACGTCTCAACGCGGGTTGGTGAGACCTGGGCGACGAAGTCTTCGCTCTCCCACGGTGTGATCAGCTTGGTCGCCGCAACGGCGGCGTCGAAGTCGCTCTCCCACGGCGCAGAGATGCGCGCACGCTGGGCGCCCGTCTCGCGCAAGCGCCGTGCAAGGCTGCGCGTCTCCACACCAGCGATCGCTGGCACGTTGTGCGCGCGCAAGAGTGCGGCAAGTTGCGCCGCATCGCCACTGATCGCGGCGGTGGCGTGTGCCACAACGAGTCCGCGCAGCCATGGGCGGGCGCTCTGGTCGTCGGCGATCAGTCGGCCGTAGTTGCCGATGAGCGGATAGGTCATCAGCACGACTTGACCGGCGTAGCTCGGATCGGTGCAGATCTCTTGGTAGCCAGATTGGCTGGTGTTCATCACCAGGTCACCGCCCGATGCGATCGGCGCACCCCACGAGACGCCGGGGAAGACGCTGCCGTCTTCGAGTGTGAGGAGGGCGGGTCCGTGATCGCCGATGCGCGCGTCAACAACGGAGGCAGATTCTGGGAGGGGAATAAGGGAGCGGCGATAGGGTGCGAGGCTTCGAATTGCGCGCTCGTTCACCTGTACTCCTCTCCGGCCTCACAGGGCCATCTGCGATCTCTCTGGATCGTCTCGAAAGGAACGCCAGTCTTCACTGGTGAGCCGGGTGGGATTCGAACCCACGACCTAGTGATTAAGAGTCACTTGCTCTACCGCTGAGCTACCGGCCCACGGCGGAGAATAGATGAGCGGGGCGTAGCGTGCTACGGCGCTACCGGCGCGCGGCGGCTCCCTCGGTAACAAGGGCATCCAGCATCGTGGAGAGTCGAGCTGCCAAGGCGGCGTGGCCGGCCGCATTCGGGTGGAACGGGATCTCGCCATCCCTCCCCCACTGGTATGGCTCGGGGTCGCAGAGGCGATGGCCGAGGAAGGCGTCAGCGAGGTCGGCGACGCGGAGTCGCGGGTCGTTGACGGTGGTGATGGCCCCACGAACGCGGTCGGCGATGTCGGTTCCCCACTCTTCGAGCACCGCAAGGTCAGCGTCAGAGATGCTGTCACCGGGAGCACGCAAGCCGGAGCATGCGTCAAGGCCGGGGCTGCCCGCCGCAGGGAGAGAGTCGGCGTACATGACCACGATGACCACCGCGTTCGGCGCCTTGGCGAGCACCGTGCGGTAGAGGCGCACCAGGGTGCCGCTCAGGGCCGCAGCCTGGGGCTTCATGCGCTCGCCCGCGGCGACGCAGGCGGCGGCATCCTCGGTGCGGCAGGCGGCGAAGACCTCAGAGAAGCCGGCGTCGTTCCCGCCGATGCCGAGCATGACGATGTCGGTCTCGGCGCTGAGCGCCTGCACCTGCAAGATCTCCCCCGCGCGCATGCGGCGATCCACCAGATCGGCGACAACGGCGCCGCTGCACGAGACGTGGGTCAGCGAGAGGCGCATGTTGGTTGGCATCAAGAGGCGCGGCCAGGCTGGCCCGCGGGCGCAGACGCTCGGCGCACCAAGAACCTGCAGCGTGCCGCGATCAAACGGGAGCGCCGCCGACGCGTAACTGTCGCCAATAACAACGAGGTTCAGCGTCGGTAGCGATACATCGCTCGGGCCGACCAGGATCGGCGCCGGGATCGGCGCATCGAAGCGCAGCCCTGGCCCACCGACGCTACTGAGCGCAGCAACGATCAGTCCGGCGAGGGCACCAGCAACAAGACGCTTACGCATCAGGCGTCTCGCTGATGCCGAAGAGCGCGGTGAGCGATCCAGTCAACGATTGAGTTCCGGCAACGATCTGCTCGGCGCGCGTCGTGAGTGCGCCGCTCGCCCTTGCCTCGCGCACCTGCGCGTCAACATGCGATTCGGCGGCGGCAACAAGGTGCGCCTCAACACGGCGAGCGCGACCGCGCACGCCGCGGCCCGCGCCCAGGTCGTCGATGGTGGCCAAGAGTTCACTGATTCCAGCACCAGCGGTGGCAGAGACGAGCGCAAGCTCCGGCGCGCCAGCGCCGAGGGCGAGTCCACTGCGCAGGCGATCGAAGGCGGCCTGTGCGCCAGGTCGATCCGACTTGTTCACCGCAACGATATCGGCAACCTCGAGGATTCCCGCCTTCATCGCCTGCACCTCGTCACCACCCTCAGGCCCCTCCACAACGAGCAGCACATCGGCGAGTCGTGCAATGCCGATCTCGGCCTGTCCAGCGCCTACGGTCTCCACAAAGATCAGATCAAACCCTGCCGCCTCAACAAGAATTGTTGCCGCAGCGGCGACGTGGGCGAGCGATCGACCGCTGCCGCGCGTGGCAATGGAGCGCGTGAAGCGACCGTCATCATCGGGATGCTCGTCAATGCGCACGCGATCGCCAAGCAGTGCGCCGCCGCTCTCGTGCGAACTCGGATCAATGGCAAGGATGGCGACGCGGCGACCGCCAGCACGCGCCACATCGGCGAGGGCTGCAGCGAGTGAACTCTTCCCCGCCCCAGGCGAACCAGTCAGCCCCACAACAAGGGCGTTGCGCGCGTCGGCCGCCGATGCGGCGAGCGCCTCTTGAATGCGTTGATTCGCTGCTGGACCCGGGCGCTCTACGGCGCTGATCCCCTGCGCCAGCTCGCGCCGCGCCGCGAGATGCTTAGCGTCGGCGGGCATTCGCACGTAGGAAGGTGGCAACCTCGGCGATCGTGGTTCCTGGCCCAAAGATTCCCGAGATGCCGGCCTGCTCCAACTCTGGGCGATCGGCCTCGGGGATGATGCCGCCCGCGACCACCAGCACATCGCTGGCACCAGAGGCGCGCAGGCTTGCAACCAACTTTGGCAGCAGGGTCGCATGGGCGCCGGAGAGGATCGAGCAGCCGACCACATCGACGTCCTCTTCAATGGCTGCAGCAACAATGGCGTCAAGGGTGCGGCGCAGCCCTGTGTAGATCACCTCAAAGCCCTCGTCGCGCAGTCCGCGCGCCAGCACCTTGGCGCCACGGTCATGACCGTCGAGGCCAGGCTTGGCGATCAGCACGCGAATCGGCGTCGATCGCTCAGCCATGGAGCCCCTCGCGTCGCGCCACGCCGCGATCGTGTGCGCGCGCCAGCGCTTCGCGCAACGTGGCATCGGTGCGGAGTGAGCCGCGCATCGCCTCGGTCGTCATCACTACGCCGGGTTGACGGGCGCCGCGCGCCGCAAGGCAGAGATGCTCGGCGCTGACCAGCACGCCAACGCCGGCTGGCGCGAGGGCGTCGTTCAGTGCATCGGCGACCTGCGCGGTGAGGCGCTCCTGCACCTGCAGTCGTCGCGCAAAGGCATCAACAAGGCGTGGAATCTTCGAGAGGCCAACGATGCGACCGCTCGGCACGTAGCCAACGGTGGCGACGCCAGGGAACGGCAGAAGGTGGTGTTCGCAGAGGGCGTGGAACGGGATCCCCTCAACAACGACAAGGTCTCCGGCTGGGGCGCCCGCTGGCTCCTCGAAGACGGTGCCAAGGATCTCGTACGGATCGCTCGCATAGCCACTGGTGAGCTCGAGCATGGCGCGAGCAACGCGGCCTGGCGTCTCGACGAGCCCGTCACGCGCTGGATCCTCGCCAATGGCGCGCAGGATGGTCTCAGCCGCCTCAGCGATCCGGGCCTCGGCATCTGAAGTGGGCACGATTGCCCGCACTGTCTTGCTCTTTGACTGCATTCGCTCATCCTACCCGCCCCGTCGTAGGATCTCCTCGTGGACCCCCTGGAAGAGTTTGAACGCGTGGAGCAGTTGACCGAAGAGGCGCTGCGCGGCTTACCTGAACCCCTACGCTCCGCCGCCCAGGAGCTCCTCGTCACCGTGAGCCACGAGCCCGGTGCTGACCTCTACGGCGAGTTCTACGGGCTACCGAAGGGGATTGAGGGTGGCCTCGGCGAGCCGCCCCCCGAGGTGACCCTCTACGCCGCAACGCTCCTCGCCGACTTCCCCGACGCCGAGGCCCTGCGGCGGGAGGTGCGCCGAACGCTCATCCATGAAATCGGGCACTACCTCGGGCTGAGCGAGGAGGATCTGCACGCCCGCGGACTCGAGTAGTTTTGCCGCCGCTCGCTATGATGGTGGTCAAGGTGGACGAACCGTTCCGCCACAATAAAGAGCGCAGGGGGAACCATGGCGGAGATCAAGCACACCAGCGATGCAGCATTCCAGACGGACGTCATGGACTCGGCACATCCCGTCATCGTTGACTTCTGGGCGCCATGGTGTGGCCCGTGCAAGCTTGTTGCCCCAGAGCTCGAGAAGCTCGCCGCGCAGTACGACGGCAAGGTCACCATCGTGAAGGTGAACGTCGACGAGAACCCTGCCCTGCAGCAGGCGTTCAACATCATGTCGATCCCAACGATCGCCTACTTCAAGGGCGCCGGTGCACAGCCAGTTGGCGCCGTCGGCTTCCAGACTGCAGAGCAGCTAGAGGCGCGCTTCGCGTTGAAGGAGCTCGCCTAA
>JAEMRB010000049.1:0-1150 GCA_016463555.1 Chloroflexota bacterium | reverse complement strand
CGCCGCCGCGTATGCGGCGAGACGTTCGGCGATGAGTGCGTTCGAAATATCGGAAGCCAGCAGCGCGCGCACGCGATCCGCTTCGCCCGTGTCAAAGAGGGTGATCACCTGGCGGTGATCGCCATTGAGTAACGTGAACTGCTTCCCTGGCCAGTCCCCGACCTTGATGTCGATGATCGTCAGCCCTTGCGTCTTGCGCCCACCGCGGGCACCGCGTTCAAACGCGTAGGTAAGGTTGTCCAGCGTTAGCCCTGCGGCCGAATAGACCACGAGCGAGTAGCCCGTCTTGCCTGGGAGCTCGAAGATCGCGCCAGCAGATCGCAACTCGCGGATCCCCGCGCCCCAGAGTGGGCCGAGGCGCAGCTGCGAGCACTCGCGTCCGGAGTCAATCGTCACGGGCGTTGCATCCCAGCCCGCCACGGGGAGCGACGCCTCAAGCGCAGTGTCGAAGCCTGCGGCGCGCTGCTGATCGATCGTCTCGTTGCACGGCAGTGAGCCGTCGGGTGGCGCCACTGGCGCGCAGGCACCCGCTACAACCGCGAGAAGGAGTGCCGCAAGTAGCGTTCGCATAGCACTCATCATGACGCCTACTCCAACTCCCTGTTCGGATCGAAGAGCGGTGCGGTTGGCCGCCGAGTGCTCCCCCGAGGTGGGTGTCGCGCGCCGCGCTCCTCTAGATCGTCGAGTACCACGTTCGCTGCGCGCACCAGCTCCTGATCGCGGCGCACGTTATCGGCGCACCAAACGAGGTAGCCCGGATCGCGCTTCGCCACGTCACCAACCGTTGCCCCCTCGTACCGACCGAAGGCGAAGACGGTTGTGGCGGCCTCGCTAAGTGTCGGGCGTCGGTAGTCGGCCGGGAGTGGCGCGAAGCTCCGCTCCACGGGGCCCGCGGGTGAGCCTGTGAGCGGGCCGACGGGGCCGCGCGGCGCACGCGGCGCCCACGGCTGCTCTGGGCGCCAGTTGATCGGCGTCGGTCGACTCGTGCGCGCATTTGCGGCGGGTGCGGCATCGACCACGACGCTCGCGGTGACGGGGCGCTCTGGCTTATGTCCACCCTTTGCCGGCGGCTCGGCTGCCGACGCCCCATCGGATGCCCACGCCTCGGCGAGCAGCGCTTCGGCGGCGGCCTTGATGAGCGCCATCTCGC
>JAEMRB010000144.1 GCA_016463555.1 Chloroflexota bacterium | reverse complement strand
GCACGATCGGCACTGCAGTGAGGCCGGGGCGGATCTGCAACCAGAGGCGTGCGCGTGGGCGACGGAGCGTCAACATCAGGCCGCCCATGATCAGCGCTGCGGCGATCCAGATCAGTAGTGATGCCGGATCGCGTCGCGCGATGATTCCCGTATACGAGGTGACCTCACTCAGATAGACACTAAAGCCGGCGCCAGGTGCCGTTGCAACGTCGCCCTCCGCAAGCACTGACGCAAAGATCGTCCTGAGTGGCAGTGTGCCGTCCTCCGCTGGTGTGCCGCTCAGGTCAGGGGCACTCGCCACCATGAAGATCGCAGCAACGCCGCTCGTGTCACGGCGCAACTGCATCTCAATCCCTGCGCTGCTCCCTGGGATCGGCAGCGTTGCATACGGCGCGCCATCAACCTGTGCTGCGAATGGCGCATCACCAGACCAGAGGAGAGCACCCGTATCGTCGCGAATCTCCAGTCGCGCGGCGGGCCCGAAGAAGTTCTGGTGAAAGCTCCAGCCGTTATAGGCGAGTGGCTCATTCACGCGCACCATCTGACGCGCCACCTCTTCGCCGCCCACATAGACGCCAAGGTCGGTAGAGAAATCGGCAAACGCGCCCGTGCTGGTGCGCGGCGCACTAAAGGCGTGGTTCACGATCACGAGGCCATCCGCGGTGCCGATCTTGCCCACGGGGAGCGCCTCGCCATCGGTGAGCAGGATGCCTTGCGTATACCCGAAGATCCCCGAAGCCGCCGCGCCGAGCAGCATCACTACGAGCCCGGTGTGCATGACGAGGGTGAAGCGACCTGAGCGGCGGAAGCGATCTGCATGAAGGAGGAGTCCACCGCTGCGCTCAGGGTCCGCGGCAACGCTCACCTCCCAGCCGTCGCGCTTCGCCTCAGCAGCGGCGGCGTTGGCACGGTCACCGAGTTCGGTGCTCGCTGGCAGCGCGGCGGAGAGGTCGATCACGCCGCGCCCTGGGAGCGATGCGCCGAAGAATGTGTCGGGCTGCTCGGGGCGTGATGGCGCGGTAGCCGCCGCGATCTTCGGGAGGCGATCCCAGGTGCAAACGATGATCGAAACGGTCAAGAGCACCAGCAGGGCCGTGAACCACGGCGAGGTGAAGACCCGAAAGAGGCCGAGGCGCTCGAAGATCCCCACCAGAGGCCCGAGTGTGGGCTCGTACCCAGCGCGCAGCTTTGCCATCTCGTTGGCGTAATCGCCAGCGTTCTGGAGCGCGTAATCGGGGAGTTGGCGGAGCGCGATGCCAACCGTTGAGGCGAGGGCGATCACGCCGATCTGGATCACGGCAAATCGTACGTTTGCCAGGAGGGCGCGCGCGAGGAGCAGTGGGCCGCTTATCACCTGCTGATGGTAGCCTTCGCACCGCTGGGCCATCTGCCCCGCAGACGCCGTGGCGGCGTCAACGCACTACAGGGGGTGAGATGGCACGAGGGAACAACCACGGAGCACTTGACGACCTCGATCGTCGCCTGATGGAGGTGCTGCAGGCCGACGGCCGCAAGCCCTTCACCGAAATCGCCGCCGCATTCGGTGTCCCCGAGTCAACTATCCGCGCCCGGTACAAGGGGCTCGTTGACCGCGGAGCACTCAAGGTGATTGCTGTCGCCGATCCGCTCAAGGTGGGCTATCCACTGATGGCAATGATTGGCGTGCGCTGCACCCCGGCTGCGCTGCTCACCACCGCCAAAGAGCTCGAGGCGCTCCCCGAGGTGAGCTACTGCGTGGTGGTGGCTGGTGCGTACGACCTACTGATTGAAGTGGTCTGCGAAGACAATGATGCGCTACTGACATTTCTTACTGACCGCCTGCGCTCCATCCCTGGTGTGCTCGAAACGGAGACGTTCGTCTACCTGCGCATCCTGAAACAGAACTACGAATGGGGAACGACCCCGACCTGACCGCCTGAGCGGCTCGGCCGGGGTCGCCCGGTACTTCCTATTGCGCGCGAGTTACGCGGCGCGGCGCTT
>JAEMRB010000048.1 GCA_016463555.1 Chloroflexota bacterium | reverse complement strand
TGCGCGTTGGCCTCATGTCGTACAACACCGCAGAAGAGATTGACCGACTGATCGGCTCACTCAAAGTACTAGCGAAGGCGAGCGGAGTGCAGATCGGCTGATGAGCGCGCCGCTCATCCTCATCACCGTCGCCGATCATGACGAGCCTGGTGACGCTGCACCGATCCACCTGATCAACGCGCGCTACGCCGACGGCGTGCGACGCGCTGGCGGCATCCCCATTCTGCTGAGCGCCAACGCCAACGAGGAGCAGCGCGCAACCGCATTTGCCACGATGGATGGCCTGCTCCTCTCCGGTGGTGCCGACATTGATCCGGCGCGATACAACGAACCAGTTGACGGCGCCATCGGCATTGAGCCGGCGCGCGATGCACTGGAGTGGGCGGCGCTCGACGCCGCGGATCGTCGCGGCATTCCCGTGTTTGGCATCTGCCGCGGCTTGCAGTTCTTGAATGTGCACCGCGGCGGATCACTGCTGCAACATGTTGAGGGGCAGGTTGGTGCGGCGTATCCGGCGACGCCTGCGCTCTCGCATCCACTCGACGTGCAGGGGGGCACCAAGCTGGCGCAGATCCTCGGTGATCGCACCACGCCACTCGCGGTGAACAGCTACCACCATCAGGCGGTGAGCCCGGAGCGACTCGCGCCAACGCTGCGCGCCTCAGCCTTTACCGACTCGCCGCGCGGCGCCCTGGTTGAGGGGCTCGAGGAGCCGGGCGAACGATTCGTGCTCGGCGTGCAGTGCCATCCCGAGCGCACCGAGAGCAGCCCCGCCGACCTGGAGCGCGTCTGGGCCGCATTCGTTGCGGCGGCACGGGGGCGGTAAACCTGAGGGGTACTCCCAACTGGGGGTGGAGTGGCACAATCTGAGCCATGAGCAACCACTCACCTGAGGGCGACGCCGACTTCCAGAAGAGCGACCGCAGCGCCCGACTGCTGCGCACCCTGCGCTACGTGGAGGCCGCCGGCGAGGCGGGGATCCGACCCGAAGATCTCGCCAAGAAGCTCGGCGTCAGTCGCCGCACCGCCTACCGCGACCTGCAGGCGCTCGAAGCGAGCGTTGGTGTGCCGGTGTGGAACAACCTCGGCCGATGGGGCGTGTCGCAAGAGGGGCTCCTGCCGGAGCTGCGCTTCAGCAAAGACGAGGCAATCTCTGTTGTTCTCGCCGCACGACTCCTGGCAAAGTTCTCCACTGGCTACGACCCCGAGCTTGGCTCAGCACTGATGAAGCTCGGCAGCCTGCTTGAGAATCCGCTGCGCAGCGCCGTCGAGCGAACCGTGACCCAACTCAGCCAACTCGCTACCGACAGCGATGCGCGCGAACGACTGCGCCAACTCACCACCGCCTGGGTCACCGGCCGTGTCGTTGAGTTTGACTACGCACCTGCTTGGAGTAATCCAGGGAGCAGTCGCCGCGCCCGCGTTCATCCGTATCTGATGGAGCCGTCGGCGGCAACGCACACCACCTACCTGATCGGCCACGATGAGACGCGCGACGCGCTGCGCACCTTCCGCGTGGACCGCATCAGCAACGTACGCGTCACCACCGCAACGTTTGAGCTGCCAAAAGAGGTGGAGCTTGAGCGCACCCTGGCCTCGGCGTGGGACATCGTCGCCGACCAGCCACTTGAAGAGATCGTGATTCGCTTCACGAAAGAGTCGGCGTCGCGCGCCAAAGAGACGCGCTGGCATCCATCACAAACGATTGAAGAGCAGGCCGATGGATCGCTCATCTGGCGCGCGCGCATCTCGGGGCTGCTTGAGATCCGCGCCTGGGTGCTGACCTGGGGCGAGGGTGCCGAGGTGCTGCGACCAGAGACACTCCGCGACGACATGGCGCGCACCCACCAGGCGGCCGCTGCGCGATACGGCACCACAGCAAAGCCGAACGCGTAGCCATGGACGCGGAGCAGTTCAAGGCGGTCAACCTGATCAGCGACCCGATCCACGGCTATATCGAGCTCACCAAGCGCCTCACCGCCGAGGGTGCCGCAGCCACCGGCCACGCTCAAGAAGAGGCCGCCGAAGAGGACCTGCTCGACAGCCCGTGGCTGCAGCGCCTGCGCCGCATCAGCCAGTTGCAGAGCGCGCGCTGGGTCTTCCCCACCGCCGAACACAGCCGCTTCTCACATGGACTGGGCGTGATGCATGAGGCGGGCCTCTGGGCGCGCCACCTCTATCCATCACTCGCGACGCGGCTCACGAACGACGGCGAAACGCCGCCAAGCGAAGGGCTCGTTGTTGAGACGCTGCGCGTTGCTGGTCTGCTGCACGACGTTGGCCACGGACCCTTCGCGCACTTCTTCGATCACGCCGTTCTCGAAGCCTTCCCCGCCCCCGCAGATCCGCGCCGCCCAAAGGGGAAGCGCCTCGCCCATGAGGATCTCTCCGCGCTCATCATCGAGCGCGAGCTCGCGCCGATCATCACAAAGCTGCGACGTGCACCTGGTGACTCCGCGGCTCGCGATGCCTTTGCAAAAACTGAGTCAATCGATCCGCGTTGGGTCAGCTTCCTCATCTCAAAGCCACCGCTCGAAGACCCAACCGTTCCGGCCTGGGTGCGTATCATGCAGCCGCTCCTCTCGGGCGTCTTCACCGTCGACAACCTTGACTACGTCCGACGCGATTCCTACATGACCGGCGTGCGCACTGCGGCGGTTGATGTGGAGCGCCTTCGTCACTACAGCTTCATTGGCGCGCGTGGTCTCACGCTCTATGAGCCAGCCGTCGGTGCACTCGAATCATTCCTCGGCGCGCGACAGTTTCTCTATCTCCAGGTCTACCTGCATCGCACCGTGCGCGGCATCGACCTCGACATGAAGGAGGCCTTTGCGCCAGGAATTCGCGCGATCTTCGGCGACACCTCCCCCGCCGACGATCTTGCCGCCTACCTCGAGCTCGACGAGTACACCCTGTTGCACCAGGCGGCCCGCTGGTCGCGCGGCCAAGACCTTTCGCCGAACCCCCAGCCGAAGGACGGCACCGTCACCCCCGCCGTGGCGGACGCCTGGCGCGCCGTGCTCTTCCGCAGCCCCCGCTGGCAAATGGAGGAGGAGCTACGCGCCGACTACTTCGAGGAGCCGCTCCCGCACGATCTCGCCGAACGGCTCGGTACCCCGATCCCTGGGGAGGTCGAGATCGACGTCGCCTACTGCGACCCCCGACACGTGGAGGGAGATGCCGCCGACCGCCTTTTGGCGGTGGAGGGGCCGAACGGCCGAGAGGGGCGCCCAATCTCGAGCCTAATACTGAAACTACCTCTGTATTCCGTGGTCGCTAGGCGCTATCGTCGCCGCTAAGGGACCGCCCAGCCCTCATTAGAGGGCTGCCTCTCCCTAAAGGGAGGGTGCCCGCCATGAGCCGCCAGTCACATACCGCAACCCCACGAGGAACCCGCCGCACGATCATTTTGATCGCGATGCTGGCCGCAGCCCTGCTTGCGCCAAGTGCAGCAGCGTCAACCCGACAGAAGTTCTTCCCTGCCGGCATGCGCCCAATCGAGAGCAAGGTGCTCCTCCGCGGTGCCGACAAGAACGGCACCCTCCATCTTGTCGTTACCCTTCGCACCCCAGGCATCGGTGCGCCACGCTCCGCTGGCGGCGCTGCGCAACCGTTTGCGTTGCAGGGCGCCCAGATTCGCGAGCGCATCAGCGCACGCGCAGCGGTCACCGCTCTTGGCGGCACGGTGAACGCTGAATACCGCTACCTCTTCAACGGACTTCGTATTCATATTCCAGCCACGCAGCTCGAAGCGCTTCGAGCCAACCCACACGTCGCCGATGTGCAGCTCGTTACCCGCTACAAGCGAATGGCAGTTACTGGCGGCGCAGTAAGCGGCCGCGGCGGCGTAACCCCATCCAATGGGGGCGCAGCCACCGAAGTTCAGGCGAAGAACGTCTGGGCGCAGACCCTAACGTCAAAGGCCGGCACCGGCTACGGCGTGAAAGTTGCCGTCATTGACACGGGTATCGATTACACCCATGACGACTTTGTACGAAACGGCGATGTGACCTTCCCAACCGCGAAGGTCGTCGCTGGCTACGACCTTGTCGGTGATGACTACGCGCCTGGCGAGGGTGGCATCGCTGAGCTGCCACAGCCTGACAGCGATCCAATGGATTGCTCGATCGCCCAAGGTGGCGGCCACGGCACGCACGTTGCAGGCACCATTGCCGGCTACGGCATTAAGTCTGATGGCAATACATACGGCATCTCTTCCTCTGAGCGCTACACAAGCACCCTCAACACTTCGTCGTTCATACTTGCTCCAGGGATGGCTCCGCTTGCGGAGCTGATTGCGATTCGTGTCTTCGGCTGCGATGGGGCAACAGAGCTGACTGCAGACGGCATTGAGAAGGCGGTCGCCCTCGGGGCAAAGGTGATCAACCTCTCCCTTGGCTCGCCGTACGGCATCAAGGGTGGGGCTGAGCAGGCTGCGATCAACGCTGCCGAGAAGGCGGGCGTGACCGTGGTCATCGCCGCAGGAAACGAGGGGTCTGAGCCCTTCTTGGTCGGCTCCCCATCCACAGAGGATGGAGCGATCTCGGTTGCCGCGCTCGATGACCGAGCGTCGTACCCAGCGGCCAAGCTCACATTCGGCTCCGCGGTTCTTGGCGGGGCTAGCCCCGTCGCATTCTCGAATACCAATGTGTTTGATCTCACAAGCCCGACGGCGGAAGCTCCAATCAAGAGCCTGTTTACCATCGCGGATGGCACTGCCTATTCGCTCGGTTGCCCAACCGTAGGAGACGATGGCACCCCATATGGTGCTCTTCTGTGGGATGACACAGCTGACCTGACGGGGAAGATTGTGGTCCTTCGCCGGGGAACTTGTACGTTCAAGGAGAAGGTGGACGCCATGATTGCAGAGGGTGCGGTTGGCGTCATCATTTTGCAGAGCACCTCGGTACTCAGCACTGACCAAGCGTCATACCCTCCATTCCAAGGGCCAGACACGCCAACCGCAACAATTCCCGTGCTCATGCTGAACGGAACCGGCGGGACCGCGCTCGCCGCAGCCCTCACCGATGCCACAACTCCGCTGGAGGGTACGGAAGTCACCATCTCCGCGCTCGCAGCAGGCATCGCGAATCCGAACTATCACACCGTCGCAGAATTCTCTTCGGGTGGACCGCGCTGGGGCGACCTTGCGCTGAAGCCTGAGCTTGCGGCCCCTGGCGTCGACATCGTGTCGGCAGCCTCAGGGAGCGGCGATGGCGTTGCTTGGTTCAGCGGAACTTCGATGGCAACCCCGGTGGTTGCTGGCGTGGCAGCGCTGGTCAAGCAGGCCAACCCAACGTGGAGCCCTGCGCTGATCAAGTCGGCGCTCATCAATACTGCGAAGTCGGTCGGCAGCAACGTCTTGCTGCGCTCCGTCGGTGCCGGTCGAGTCAATGCCCTCAACGCAGTCAAGGCGAAGGTCACGATTGATGCGGGGCCGAACGCCACGATGAGCTTCGGCATGGTCTACGGCGACGCGGCCGCGACCCTCACGAAGAGCCAGAAGTTCATCGTCAAGAACAACGGCACCACCACGGCGAGCTATAAGTTCGCTGTTGCGGCTTCCGCTGGATTCACGATTCCAAGCGGGGTCACACTCCAGATCAAGTACAACACTACCCAAATGACAGCCGGGAAAAGTCTCAATTTGGGACGAGGGGCTTCCGCAACGATGACGGTAATTCTGACCGCTACTGTTGCGGCCCAGAAGAATTTTGCGACCTCCGGAGAGAGCTCACTCAATGCAATCGTTACTGCAACGTCAAGCGGCAAGCCGTCGCTGCGACTGCCAGTGTTCGCCATGTTCCAACATGTTGAAAAGTTCACCTTCGGCGCTCTGCCCGGGACGAGCCCGTATACATATTCATATGCCCTGACCACTGGGTCGCAGGACGCACACCAGACCAACGGGGCCTCTATAAGTAGAAGCATCTATCCATACGTCTGGTTAGCCCGCGATGGTCGCGAGCGAATCGGCAACGGCGCTGATATCAAGAACATCGGTGTCAACGCACAAGACATTCCCGTAGGCTGGTCGGGCGCTATCGGGGAGGGACAGTTTGAGATGGCCATCACCAGCTGGGACCTGATGTCCAATCCTGCCCTCAACGCGTGGGATATTGAACTTGATACAGATGATGACGGCGTCGGCGATCAAGTGATCGTTCTAGCGGACACGGGTCTGGTGAACACCGGCTACGCCGACGGAACCCTTGGTTGTTTCTACGTCGATACCCTTGATTGGTTGGACGGGGGAGCGGGTGCGATCTACGACTTTGTGGATTACGGAGAGTGTGAAACGTATGTAAACCCTGTGACATCAGTGGTTTGGTTCTCAATCAATTCAGGTTGGCTATGGGGTGACAACGAAGGCCCGAATTTCAGGGTGACGAGCTATAACGGCGGCGGCTGGGATTCAGACTCGTCAGGGAGCGATTGGCTTTACGTCGATCTTGACCAGGTCGCCTTGGCTGCAGATGGCCAGTTCGTTGTGGATATTGGGATCGATCCTGGTGTGGAGGCCGCTGCGGGGACGGAGTGGCTCCCCTCGTTCTCGAGCGCGAGCGGAGCAG
Source organism: Chloroflexota bacterium (assembly GCA_016463555.1). Lineage (GTDB taxonomy): Bacteria > Chloroflexota > Limnocylindria > Limnocylindrales > Limnocylindraceae > Limnocylindrus. The sequence goes on along the minus strand of JAEMRB010000048.1, from coordinate 1,263 downwards.
GAACAGGCGTGGGTAAAGATGGAACGACACTGAGCCTCGGCTGGTTCTTCTGGAATGAGTTCAATGCGGGAACAGGCTCAGAGGTCTACGAGGTCTTGATTCCAGACTAGTAGGTTCCGCTCGCGGAGCGCAACGGGACGTCACCTCGAAAGGGGTGGCGTCCCGTTCTTTATGTGGTGAGGGGGACTGCTTAGCGGTGCTCCCGCAGCCAAGCCAGCACGAGGAACATTGAGCGGCAGTCGGCCTCGTTGTACTCGGCGCAACGGCAGAAGTAGTTGTAGTCGGCGAGGCGCTTCCCTTCAACGGCGGCGCGCGCGTCGGCCGTGTAGGCCGCAGCCATCGCGCCCATGCCGTCTTCTGGGCCGTCACCCCATGAGACATCAATGAGCCCCTCGGCGCGCATCGCCTTGGCGATGTCTTTCAGGCCGAAGCCGTATGCGCCGCGCACACTGACCGGCACCTTGTAGACGAGCTCGTCGAAGGCATCGAACCAGCCGATCTCTTCAGGGAGTGACCAGGTTGGGTGACGGCCGGCTGCGGAGTCGGCGGCGGTGAAGAGCAGGTTTCGCTCGGCGGGTGACCAGTGCACGATGCGCGTCGCATCCCAGGTGAGGCTGAGCGACGTGCGCCAGGCGCCCATGAAGGCGACCCAGGCGTCGAGCACGGCGCGCTCCGATGCCGAGTTCAGTCGGTCACCGCTCCACTGCCCGAACGCGGGGAACCACGAGGCATCTTCAGCACGCCGCGTGAAAAGTCGCTCCCCCACGTTTGCGCCAGCTGCGGTCGCCGCGGCGATCTCGCTAGCAGTTGGCTCACGCCCATCTACCGAAACCAGGCAGCCGATCTGGAAGATGCACGTGGCACCGCCAACGCTCGGCAGCTTGGTGAAGTCGTCGTTCAGGTTTCCGGAGTTCTCAAAGTCGACATGGAACTCGATGCGGGCAGGTGTGCGCCAGTGCGCGTCGTCACGCAGCTCAAAGGCTGATGGAAGCACCTTCTCGTTTGCAGCGGCGGATGCGGACACGTAGTTTGCGGCGAGCACGGCGGCGAGTCGGCGCGGTCGCGCATCGCCGGTGACCCCGAGTCGATCAGGGCTCAGGCCCGGCTCGTCGCGGCGCTTGATGCCGGCGGCAATGGCGGCGTCACGAAGGTCTGGCCCAACGCCCGGAAGGTAGGTGAGCTCGCCGATCTCGCGGGCGATCTTGCGCTTCGCCTCGCTCCACGGCTGGTCTTGGTCGGCGTTCATGTTCGGGTAGAGCTCTG